>NZ_CEYAEZ010000016.1:0-42370 GCF_982781345.1 Desulfovulcanus sp. | reverse complement strand
CATCTCCAAAGACCCGATTGGGTTTGCCGGTGGCGATGTTAATCTGTATGGGTATATCCTAAATAATCCGGTTAATTGGATTGATCCTACTGGGGAGTTTCTGGTCTCAGGGTTAGAAGGATTCGTTGTGCCTGGTCCTCCGCCACCAAGTCCTGCCGGATTGCAGGTTCCTTAACAAGATATGCAATTGATGAAGCGATTGATAGGATTTCCGATTGGGGCCAAGACGCATCTAATAATAACTGCTCGAAGTAACAGCAAATAATGAATAAGTTCTTTTTCGCAATATTAGGCGTTTCACTGATTATATTCGGGACCGGGATTTGTTTTGCTCCAGTTTTCTATGATAGTAGGCATGGTGTGACGATAGACCTTACAGGATTCAATATTCCGATTGAATTATTCTCTATTTTGGTCGGAAGTTTGCTAATTTGGTCTACCTTCAAAAAGAGGGAGTAGACAGTTCGTCGCGATATCAAAAAAAGTAAAAGGGGACGGTGTTGATTTAAGACGGCTAATGAATGATTATCAGGCTCGACATCTTTGCATTTGGCTGACATCTTCCTCCATGGTCAGATACTTTCTCACGGTGTTCCGGTCCAGTTCTCGGGCAATTGCCCGGATTGATAGCCCTTTCCCTTCGTCGTACAACTCCTTGATCTTGTGAATCACGAACACTCCTTCAAGTTTTGATCCTCCCAATTGTCCTTTATAAGACAATCAGGAGTATATGGCCTTTTGGCCACTATTGCACTTTAGAAGTTGATCAAAATTATTGACCGATTCTGGCTCATTTTAAATGGCCATTAACAATCCAATCCAATATCTCCAGCCGTTAAGCAAGCATTAGAACAGTTTAATAAATACATTGGTGAAGACAAAGGCATTGTAATCACTGGGGGCAATAGACCAACAGATTCCGATATTGGATCAAAAAAGAGAGCACGCACGTAAGAAGTATTGCGGCTGATATAAAAGCCCTAGGTGTCCAATGGCCAAAAAATTTGAAAAGTTGTCCTCTGAGTAAGGTTTGTCCACAGGCTCTTTAGCACCCAAAACGCCTTTCTCGCCCCCCATCCTTATTCAAGAAACTTTATTAGCTTGTTATTATTTTAATTCCACCTATTGCTCTGTGCTTGCCGTTAAGTGTAAAGAGACCGCAAAAATCCAATCTCTCCTTGGCAAAAACTATTTGTTATGTTAAAAAGTTAAAGTCGCTCTAATAGAAACAGGTTTTAAAAAAACTATAAGAGACCTATACCATGAAAGAAGTTAAGGAGCTTATAAATCGGTTTCAGCCAGATACTTACGTGGGCCGTTGCGGGAAGATATACACGGATACTTCCGATTTTATGCGCATTGGCCACGGCGATGTAATCAAAATCGGGGGGAAACATTATCTTGTCCTTCGAGAAGAGGCCGAGCGCTCCTTTGGTCTTGAAGATCCAAAATATTGGGTCAAGCGATGTAAACTCTTGGAAACAGGTGATCGAAAACTTCTGAAACTCGTCTTTTATGAAAAATTTTTCTTAAACTTCGAGGGGACTCAAATACTTTGTTACAGGAGTCCGCGAAAAGAAGCCCGCATCTTAGACCTGGTCCGGGACGATAAGCGCTTTATGCAAGGCTTTTCCATCGACGATACCGCAGGAAATCGTGTACGGATTATAGATCTTATCAGAGGGAAAAGGCTGGATATCGTAGTATTCAACATCCAGGCTGATCATAAAACCTATTTTCATGATTTTTTGCCTGAAATTTTAGAGAAGTTTATCGATGCATGCGAAGCCATAGCTTTTCTGCACAAGCATGGAGAAAAGCACGGCGATATCCGCAGAGATCACCTGTGGGAAGAATCAAAAACTAAGCAATACCGGTGGATAGATTTTGATTACACTTTTGACTTCTATGAAAATCCTTTTGGCCTGGATATCTTTGGTCTAGGCGCACTTTTGCTCTATTTAGTGGGGAAAAACTACTACACCCCTCAAAATCTACCTGATTTCGACTTTCCAACTGATATCCTCACCTCCCTGAAGCAAGATGATTACCTTCTCTTGTTCCGCAACAGACTGGCCAATTTGGGCAAGCTCTTCCCATATATCCCCAAAGAGCTCAACTGGATGCTGCTTCATTTTTCTTGCGGGAGCAATGTGTTTTATGAAACCGTAGATGAATTTTTAAAAGATCTCCGCAACTGCGTACAATTAATCAAATAAAGACCTATAAGGAGATGGCTATGGACGTAAAAAAAATTCTCATTGCCATTGATGGTTCGGAAAATTCTATGCGTGCTGTATCCTATGTAGGATCGATCGTAGAAAATTGCCCAGGATTTCGGATCAAACTACTCTATATCGAACGATTGCCATCCCGAGATTTCTTTGCAGACGAAGAAACCTGGCTCGAAGAATGCAAAAAGCAGAAAGAAACCATGCAGGAGTTCTTGCATAAAGGCCAAGACCTGCTGGTATCCAAAGGCATCCTGGAGGAAAATATATCCCGGGAGTACATCGATAGTTGCCAATCCCCCACTGCCTCCAGGTTAAAGTGCAGCCAGGGGACTAGTATCGCCCAGGATATCCTTGACACGCAAAAAAATGAAGGCTGGGAAACGGTGGTTATCGGCAGAAGAGGGGTATCAAAAGCAGATGAATTTTTATTCGGCAGCGTATCCAACAAAATCGTTCACGCTGCCAGAAGGTGCACCGTCTGGGTGGTACAATAATAGGAGTGTGTGCTTACAAAAAACCAAACCCGAAACACAGATAACAGCTATCTTTGCGGCAGTCCCTAATATTTATTGGCCTTTGTCCATGGGAAAATCCACTTTGATCTTAAACATCTTCCTGGCGGGCAAATTCAAAATTTCTATCCCTGTCTTTTGAGTAATGTCCTTTAAGGCCTGTTGCACAAACTCTTTGGAGGGACCAATATAGGTAAACCAGACGTTCTGCCTGTGGTTGCGCAAGTAGTTATGCGTCACGCCAGGGTGCTTGTTTACTTCTGCTACAAACTCTGCAAGCTTTTCTTCCGGGACAGACGCAGCGCACAATGTGCTGTGCCAACCAAGTTTACGCGATTGAAAATTACCTCCGATTCTCCGAATCACTCCCTTTTCCTTTAAAGCCCTGACCCTGGCCAACGTTTCAGCCTCAGTCAGCCCCACCATCTCGCCTACTTTGGCATATGGCCTGGGGACCAAAGGAAAATCCGTCTGAATGATGTCTAAAATTTTTTTGTCGATCTTATCCATAACTTGTATGAGGTTATTTAGTTTATTTGGTCTTATGGTTGATTAGTTAAATGGTTGGAAAATGGTGTAAATAACCCAGGAAACCAATTTGCCATTAAATCTGTAAACCCACTAATCATCCAACCTAATAAACCAGTCAACTAAGAAACCAATTAACCAAGCCTCCTGGGCTTGTATGTACATAATGGCTCTTCAGCCAGATAATTGCCATAAATGGTATGGGCCCGGGCCCTGCAACCTCCACAAACACGGTGATACTCACAAATACCGCATTTTCCTTCGTAGCACTCTGGATTGCGTAAGTTTAAAAACTGAGGACTTTTGGCCCAAATCTCAGGGAACGGAGTCTGTTTCACCTGGCCGCAATCGAGTTCTAAGTAACCACAAGGCTGAACCTGGCCAGTGTGCGAAATAAAGCAAAAACCGATGCCGCCAAGACAACCCCGCGTCATGGCATCAAGGCCGAAGTTTTCTCTGGTTACAGGCACTCCTTCCTCCTTGGCCCTCTGACGCATAATCCGGTAATAATGCGGAGCACAAGTAGCCTTTAAATGCATATCGGTTTTCTTGCGAAAATCATAAAACCAATTGAGTACTTCTTCATACTCTTGGGCAGTGATAACCTCTTCCGCAAGGCCTGCCCCCCGACCCGTTGGTACAAGCAAAAAGATGTGCCAGGCCACAGCACCCAAGTCTTGAGCCAGATGAAAAATTTCTTTGAACTGGCTCAAATTTTTCTTGGTCACGGTAGTATTGATCTGAAAAGGAACACCGGTTTCCTTTAAGTACTCGATCCCCCTTAAGGCCTGTTCAAAAGCCCCATTTACGCCCCGAAAACTGTCATGACTTAAGCTATCAGGACCATCAATGGAAATACTGCATCTCTGTATGCCTGCTTCCTTCATCTTGTGGGCGTTTTCTGCCGTTATCAAAGTCCCGTTGGGAGCCAGAACGCAGCGAAGGCCCTTGTCATTGGCGTAGGAAACAAGCTCAAAGATATCCGGTCGAAGCAATGGTTCTCCGCCAGTAAAAATAATTACCGGATCTCCTGTTTGGGGAAAAGTATCAATGAGAGCCTTGGCTTCTTCAGTAGTCAACTCTCCCGGGTAAGGCTCTGGATGAGCCTCAGCCCGGCAATGTTTACAGGCCAAATTGCAAGATCTGGTAACCTCCCAGGCAATCAACCTCAATGGAGGCACTTGATTCACTTTTTGTGGATGCATTTAAATTACCTTCTTTATGACTGAAACTAGTAGCTTTTCTTAGCTGGAACCTTTCCTTGCCAGCAATTTGTTATAAAGTCAAAATCTAACACGCTCTTATATTCTGACCACAAAAACATCCTGTACTTCCTTATCCTCCTGCAGAAATATTCACCCGCCCCAAAAGCCTTAAACTAAAATTTTTACCCCAGTTCATATAAATTTACCGAAATATTAAATGGTTACAGAATTTACCTGGAACCGACTAATCTAGAAAACCTCTCTCTTCAATCTTAAAAAACTTCTCTTATTTTTTACGTACACATCAAATAATTCTTGACAAGAATGAACAAGATAATTATGAAGTGATTTCTTCGTTTGTGGGGCTGTAGCTCAGTTGGGAGAGCGCTTGAATGGCATTCAAGAGGTCAGGGGTTCAACTCCCCTCAGCTCCACCAAAAGAAATCAAAGGCTTATGGACAATAATCCATAAGCCTTTTTTGTTTTTCAGCCCATTCTATCCCGAAATCTTTGCAAGCTAACCAAACCTAAACAACACCCCCCAATCAACAGGGCAAAGTCTAGAAAAAGTTAGAATCAACCAGCGACGAGTTCCTTCCGCAAAAGTCCGAATTAACAATTTAGACAAAAAGATATTTCAGATAACACATTGAAACAACTTACTTAAAAGCCCCTGCAATCCAGCCATGGCTGGATTGCAGGGGCACGTTCAATGCTATCTCAACTTAATTAGCTCGCTTCTTAGCGGCAGTCTCCAAGACATGGCGTTTTTTGGCACAAAGGACAGCCTTTCTCAGACGGATGGATTTTGGAGTAACCTCGACAAGTTCGTCTTCCTTGATAAAGTGGATGGCCTTTTCCAAAGTCATGGGCATAACCGGGGTGAGAGTCACTGCTTCGTCCTTTCCCGAGGCACGCAGGTTGGTCAATTTCTTGCTCTTGCAGGGATTTACATTGATATCATTGCTCCTGTTGTGCTCGCCAATAATCATGCCTTCATATACTGGTTCACCAGGAACTACAAACAACCGTCCCCTGGGTTCGAGGTTAAACAGAGCATAGGCTACACATTCTCCTTGCCGGTCGGCCACGAGCGCGCCAGTAAACCTTCCCTGGATAGGACCGGCATAATCCCCATACCCCGCGAACAGGGTATTCATAATGCCCGTACCTCTTGTATCAGTTAAGAATTCATTTCGGTACCCAATAAGCCCCCTTGCAGGGATCAAAAACTCCATTCGCACCCGGCCACTGCCGTTATTAACCAGGTTGATCATCTTACCCTTGCGCATGGACAACTTTTCGGTAACCACGCCCATGAAATCCTCCTCGCAATCTATAAAGACCTTTTCCATGGGCTCTTGCAATTTCCCTTTTATTTTCTTGAAAATAACCTCTGGCCGGCCCACGCATAGCTCGTACCCTTCTCTGCGCATAGTCTCAATGAGAATAGCCATCTGGAACTCTCCCCTGCCTTTGACAATAAAACTGTCTTTGTCGTCGGTCTCTTCCACTTTAATAGCCACATTGAGCAGGGTTTCCTTGAGCAACCGCTCCCAAATTTTCCTGGATTGGACATACTTGCCTTCGCGACCGGCAAAAGGAGAGGTATTTATGCTAAACCTCATGGACACAATAGGTTCATCCACTGTAATCCTGGGCAGAGCTCTAGGTGATTCTTGAGTACAAATGGTGTCCCCGATCTTGACATCTTCAATCCCGGAGAGAACCACAATATCACCCGGGTCTACCTGATCTACCTCTTTATAATTTAACCCCTCATAGACTTGCAGTTTTGTGACCTTTAGGGGGATTTGCTTCCCATGCTCATTGATACAAACCAGAGTCTCATTGGAGCGGACTGTACCATGAAAGACCTTACCGATAGCTAATCGGCCCAAATAGTCAGAGTAGCTCAGGTCAGAAACCAGCATCTGAAATGGCTCTTCAGGATCATAACTAGGAGCAGGAATTTCTTGCAGGATTGTTTCAAACAACGGTTCAAGATCCTCGTTTGGATCATCCAGGCTCTTTTTGGCAATCCCATCCTTGCCAATGGCGTACAGCAGAGGGAACTCCAATTGCTCCTCAGTGGCGTCCAGGTCGATGAGCAGATCATACACCTCATCCAAGACCTCTCCTGGCCTGGCATCTCTGCGGTCAATTTTATTAATGCAGACAATAATGGCCAGCCCGGCCTCCAAGGCCTTTTTCAGGACAAATCTGGTCTGAGGCAAGGGGCCTTCTGAGGCATCAACAAGTAAAATGGCCCCTTCTGCCATGGACAGGGAACGTTCGACCTCGCCTCCAAAATCAGCATGTCCCGGAGTATCAATGATATTAATCTTCACACCTTTCCAGTTCACAGAACAATTTTTGGCCGCAATTGTAATCCCCCTTTCGCGCTCCAGATCCATAGAGTCCATGACCCTTTCTTCCACTTCCTGACCTTGGCGAAACAGCCCGCTTTGTTTGAACATGTTGTCAACAAGGGTGGTCTTGCCATGATCTACATGGGCAATGATTGCGATGTTCCTGATGTTTTCATTTTGTAATCCTGATTTATGCATGAATATCTTCCTTAACAAGTAACATGATTATTTGATCCAATGAAAAAGCGGTTCAACCAAGCAGTTGAACCGCTTTTTCTTAAGCTAAGCTCAAGTTTACATAATTACGCCACGTACGGTAAAAAATCAATAAAAGATTTCACCATATTTGATGACTTTCCTTGAAGTTACCGCCTGCGAAGTACCGCGTGATGATTTATGAACGTACTCTCCCATCTAGAAAAATGAGGTGGCAAATTTGACGAAGCCGTGCATCATCGACTATTTTTAGACCATGACACTGGAAATTATTCTTAAAAATGTAGATGTAAATCTTGGCCCCAAAAAAATCTTACGCCGTCTTTCCTGGCGCATAAGAACCGGGGAAATCCACTTTGTGCAAGGCGATAACGGGGCCGGCAAAACTACTTTCTTACGACTTTTGGCCGGACAGCTCTGGCCAACTCCCGAGACATACAAGGGAAGAACCTACGTCGTAAACGGAAGGAAGAGCCACAGCCCTGCTTTGGTCAAAGAAAAGATCAAGATGGTCTGTCCTGAAGACTATGCCTTTTACGCCCATCATAACCTGAATTTAAAGGTACTTGATCTGGTCTTGTCGGGGATAAGCAATACCATTTATCAATATACACGCCCAAAAGAAGAGGATATCGAAAAGGCCATTGAGTTACTGGGACTGTTTGAACTGAACGGGATTAAAGAAAAAGGATTCTTGACCCTTTCTTCCGGACAGGCCCAAAGGGCCTTGATTGCCAGGGCACTGATGGGCAATCCAAAACTCCTGCTCATGGATGAACTGGGACTAAACCTGGACCACAAGAGTCGGCTAAAATTATTTTCCACCCTGGAACAAATTGTAACACAAAGATCCTGCACCATTGTCTGCACAACACACCAGGCCGAGGAAAAACCAGCAACTATCCAATATTTCTGGCAAATTAAAAATGGACAGATTTTAGCACAAACGGCGCAACCGCCAGCCAAAACTTCTAAACCTAAACAACTATCTCAACCACAAAAACTTTTTAAATCACCTTTCAAAGAGGGCAAAACACCAGCTAACGCTGCTTACGCAGCTATCGCTATTCAACTCCGCAATGTTTCTGTACAACGGAAAGGGGAGCCAGTCCTTAAGGATATTTATTTTGAGCTCAAAAAAGGAGAGACCTGGGCTATTCTAGGACCCAACGGCAGCGGCAAGAGTACATTTTTACGCTTGCTACTCGGCGAAATTCACCCACTTCCGGGCGGAGAGATAAAGTGGTGGGGAAAAAGCAAAATAACCTTATGGGAACTGCGACAAAAAATCGGATTTGTCTCTCCGGAACTCGGGGCCCAACTCAGACCAGAGATGACAGTGTTTGACTTGGTTGCTTCAGGCCTTTTAGGTACCATTGGTATCTGCTCTGACCTCAAGAAAAAAGAAAAGCTTAATGTTTTACAATTTTTGCATAAATGGGGGGCAGACAATCTAGCTCATAAGCCCATCCACACCCTTTCCTTTGGCCAGGCTCGAAAAGTCCTCCTTCTGCGGGCCTTGATAAACAGCCCGGAAGTACTCCTTCTGGATGAAGCTTTAACCGGACTGGACGAGAAAGAAAGGTATCTTTTTCTAAGGACTTTAATAAAGGCCGTAAATAAAGGCACAAACCTGGTTATGACCACCCATTACCCCAAGGAAATACAGCATTTCATTAGTAAAGGTATCGTTTTAAACCAGGGTAGAATTGTCTATCAGGGATCCTTTAAGGAAGCTATAAATGCGTGGCTAAACCAAGGGTAAAGAGCCTGTGCCCAATCCCGATTCCAGCCACTGATTGAAAGGCCTGAAATTAACCATGAAATTTGAATTGGCAAAAGGATTCGGCCACAGGTTCTAAACACAAAAAAAGCCCGGGGCCAAAGGCTCCGGGCTTTTTTATAGGCGTATAGTCAAGGCTTCTACAGAAACGGCAAGTATTTCTTAATCTCGAACTCAGTTACTTGAGTGCGGTACTCATCCCATTCCATCTTTTTGTTGGCAATAAATTCATTGAAGATATGCTCGCCTAAAGCCTCTTTGACAACCTCGCTCTTTTCCAGTGCTGCAATGGCTTCGCCAAGGTTGCCCGGCAGGCTCTCGATGCCGTATTCGGCCTGTTTTTTCTCATCCATATCAAAGATGTTTTCCTCAACAGGGGAAGCCAATTCATAGTTTTCTTCGATACCTTTCAGACCGGCAGCGAGCATTACGGCAAAAGCCAGATATGGGTTACATGCTGGGTCTGGAGAACGAAGTTCAATACGTGTTGCTGCCTCTTTGCCTGGTTTGTACATAGGTACTCTGACCAGCGCAGACCTGTTTCTCTGGGCCCAGGCTACATACACAGGAGCCTCATAACCGGGAACCAGACGTTTATAGGAGTTGACCCACTGGTTGCACACTGCGGTGATTTCCTTGGCATGCTTTAAGATACCAGCAATGTATTTTTTACAATCAGCACTTAAGCTGAACTCCTCTTTAGCATCAAAAAAGGCATTCTTGCCATTCTTGAACAAAGACTGGTGAACATGCATGCCGCTACCGTTTTCACCAAACAAAGGCTTGGGCATAAAGGTAGCATAACAGCCGTGCTTGCGGGCAACTTCCTTGACCACAACTCGATAAGTAATAGCAGTATCAGCCATTTTCAGGGCTTCTTGATAGCGCAGGTCGATTTCATGCTGGCTGGGGGCTACTTCATGGTGGCTATATTCCACTTGGATGCCCATTTTATTCAGGGAAAAGATGATATCTCTGCGGATATCATTGCCCAAATCTAGCGGAGGAGCATCAAAATATCCGCCAGTATCTAAAATCTTAGGATTATCTGGGCTTTCAAATATAAAGAATTCCAATTCTGGGCCCACATAAAATGTATAGCCCTTTTCAGCAGCCTTGGCGAGCATACGTTTTAAAACAAAGCGGCTATCGCCTTCGTAGGCTGAACCATCTGGGTTCTTGATGTCGCAAAACATGCGGGCCACTGGTTTTTCTGATGGCCGCCAGGTAACAAACTGAAATGTAGTGGGATCGGGATAAGCGACCATGTCACTTTCATGAATACGGGTAAAACCTTGAATGGATGAACCATCAAAGCCCATTCCTTCCTCAAAAGCGGCTTCAAGTTCAGCCGGAGTAATCTGGAAGCTCTTCAAAGTTCCGAGTACATCCACAAACCAAAATTGAATAAAACTGACATCATACTCTTTAACTGCCTTGAGCACATCATCTGCATTCTTACAATTGAAGATAGGGGTATCAGCCATTTTTTACCTCCGTTTATTAAAATTCTTTAGTAAATGCATACAATATAAGGGCCAAAAGTTAAAAGACTGTTATCTTTTAACTATTTATAAAAAAACAAACCACGTGACTTCTTGTAAAAATTCACAATTTTGTTATAAATCTCTTGTTAATAATTTTCTTTTTTTACAAAATTGTAACCCAAAGACTTACCTCCATTGCCCCATAAAATCACTACTGCTTCCCCCATCCTCAATGTATCTGATTAACGCGCTACCAAAGACTACGGCATCAATATGCTCTGCAATAGAGCCAAGCTGCTCAGGGGATTTTAAGCCAAAACCCAAGGCAATGGGGCAGGAAAAGACTTCTTTTGCCTGCTTTAATTTTTCAATTAACACCTGATTAATATCTACCTTACTTCCGGTAATACCAAGGACAGAAACCATGTATACAAAAGCCGGGTCCAACTCGGCATACTCTTCCATTCTGGACACGGAAGTATTCAGGCCAAGCAAGGGAATATATTCCAATCCTTGCGCTTTAAACTCACTGAGGTATGGCTTTACCTCTTCCAATGGAAGGTCAGGGACAATAAAGCCACTTACCCCTGCCTCCTTAGCCGTAGCCAATAACTTTTTTATACCAAATTGCAAAAAAGGATTAAAATAACCCATAAGCACAATCTCAGCCTTTAGTCTAGTTCTATATTCTTTAAGACCTGCAAATATCCACTTCAGGTTTACTCCCTGCGCAAGGCATTTAATCGAGGCTCCTTCAACAACCGGTCCGTCAGCTACAGGATCAGAAAAGGGAACTCCAATCTCAATGATATCTGCACCATGCTCATCTAACATCAAAATCTCTTCCCAGAACCTCTGTATACTGGGAAAACCAGCTGGCAGAAACGGGATCAGGGCCTTACGCCCCTCAGCTCCCGCTTGATTTATCTTATCTCTAAGTCCTTGTTTACTCATTATTTGCTCCACCAAGTTTATGCGTTCGTTGGCCTTGTTGTATTTTTGCAGTGAACTTGCTCAACTGTTCTCCAAACCAAAAACTATGCCCAGATCCTTATCCCCCCGACCGGACAGGTTGACCACCACGTGGTCATCACTATTTAATTTCCCCTTCAACTCTAGAGCATAAGCCACGGCATGGCTGCTCTCCAGTGCGGGGATAATGCCCTCTTTTTTGGAAAGCGTATAAAAGGCCTCCAGGGCCTGATGATCATAAACAACTTCATACCTGGCCCGCCCACTATCTTTGAAAAAACTATGCTCCGGGCCAACTCCCGGATAATCCAACCCCGGGGCTATGGAATGGGAAGGTAGAATTTGACCTTCATCAGTCTGAAGTAGGAAGGTATGGGTCCCATGTAAAACTCCGGGGGTACCCTTGTTTAAAGTGGCTGAATGATAACTTCCCGGCTTCCCGCTCCCTCCGGCCTCAACTCCAACGAGTTCCACTTCCTTATCGCCATAAAAAGGATAAAATATGCCCATGGCATTGGAGCCTCCGCCGACACAGGCGACTATAATTTTTGGGAGCCTGCCTGTTTTCTCCTTGATTTGCTCTTTTGCTTCCTGGCCAATAACCGACTGCAGCTCGCGCACCAGAAGTGGAAAGGGGTGTGGACCAACAACCGAACCTAGACAATAATGGGTCGTTTGTTGGTGAGAGATCCAGTACCTTAATGCGGCATTAATGGCGTCTTTCAAGGTCTTGGTCCCGCTTTGAACAGCTTCCACTTTAGCGCCCAAAAGCTCCATCCGTCTGACATTTATTGCCTGACGCTCTACATCCTTGGCGCCCATAAAGACTATACACTCAAGCCCAAGCATGGCCGCTGCCGTGGCTGTAGCCACACCGTGCTGGCCGGCGCCGGTTTCAGCCACGAGGCTTGTCTTGCCCATATATTTTGCCAGAAGGGCCTGGCCAATGGTATTGTTGATTTTATGCGCGCCAGTATGAGCTAAATCCTCTCTCTTCAGCCACAGATGAAAACCAAGCTCACGAGACAAGTTTTTACAATAATAAAGAGGAGTTGGCCGGCCCACATAATCAGCAAGAATGAATTTTAGTTCCTGCAAAAAATCATTGTGCGTCAAGAATTTATCCATGGCCTGTTCCAACTCTTTAAGAGGTGGGATTAAAAGTTCAGGCACAAACTGCCCGCCAAATGAACCAAAGTAACCTTCTTTCATTCTACTATTCTCCTTTTAAAGACTGCACTAACTCCAATATTTTTTGCTTATCTTTGACTCCCGGCCGCATTTCCACCCCGGAATTAAAATCCAAAGCAAACACCTTTTCACCCAAGCTCTCGCCAATCTCATCAAGTATGCGGATGTCCAGGCCTCCAGCCAGGAAAAGAGGCTTTAATGGTTTGATCTGATTTAAAAACGAACAATTCATCCGCCTGCCATGCCCCCCGCCATATTTCCCTGCATCCAAGAGAAAGTACGCACAATACGGGGCAAAACGTTCCATTTCTTTTTGCAACTCACTGGGTGTAGAGAATCTCTCCGGCCAAAGGACCTTGATCACCCGTGACGGACCTACCTTGAGACAAAAGTCCTCATCTTGATCTCCATGTAATTGGGCAAGATCCAGTCCGGCCATGTCCATAATTTCCAGGACCTGCTCCGCATCTTGCCTGACAAACACGCCTACCCGCTTTTCACTTTTTTGTTCCCACGTGGCCACCAAGGATGGAGATACATTACGCGGACTGGGTGGATGAAATATAAACCCCACATAATCTATGTCGAGTTTTTGACAAAATTGTAAATCGTCTCTATTGGTCAAACCACAAATTTTAATTTTCATACTGCCTCTTCTTATCCCTTTGCCCTTAACTCCTGAAGTGCCTTGCCCGGATCTGGGGCAGACATAAGCCAGGTTCCAATCAAAAAGGCATCAAAGCCCTCGTCTTTCAGCTTTAGGATCTCTTCTCTGTTTTCAATACCACTGGCACAGATCCACAACTCGCCCTCTTCCTTATATCTGATAAGCTCATACGAGTTCATAATGTCCACCTTCAGGGTGTCCAGATCACGGTTATTGACCTGAATAATCTTGGCCCCTGCTTTGCGGGCAATTTTTAACTCGTCATGGTTAAATATCTCCACCACAGGGTCTAGTCCCAGTTCATACGTCCTGGCTATGAGGTCTTTTAAAACCGAAACTTCTGGGATCAGGCGAACAATCAGAAGCAGGGCCGACGCCGGAGTGGCTGCCGTGGCCACAATCTGCAAGGGATGAAAAATAAAGTCCTTGCGCAAGAGAGGCAGACCGTAGCCAGCCATCTGACTTAAAAATTCAAGATGACCCTGAAAATACTTTTCTTCCGTGAGCACAGAAATGGCTGCCGCTCCATTTTGACTGTAAATTCTGGCTACCTCCTGAGCATCCAAATCCTCATTGATTACTCCTTTGGACGGAGATGCCCGCTTGTATTCAGCAATAATTTTTATATCATGGCCATCTTTTAAACTTTCGGCAAAGGAAAGGCGCCCCCCGGCATAAGCCTTCGGCAGTGCTCCCTTTTGTTCCAGGGTCTTAAGCCTGTCTATTTCTTCTTTTTTTGCCTGTTTGAATTTATCCAGCATGTCTTCCTCGCTATTCTATGGCTCGTAGCTCATAGCTGATCAGCTCTCAATCATTTTAATCCCTTTGCCCACAGCATCCCTTGCCATATCCATACATTCTTTTAAGTCCTTGTCCGTATGCAAAAGACTTAAAGCCAGTCCAAGATTCAGGGCCACCATATCCTGGATAGCCTTTGGCCCTGTACCGCTTAAAACCTCTTTTTGCATTGCAAGGGCCTCTTCTTTATTCTCACAGGTCAAATCAGCTGGCTCACACCTGGAAAAACCGTAATCTTGAGGGTCAAGAGCTATTTCCTTTACGCTACCCTCCCGGACCAGACTCACCTGGGCCGGACCACAGGGGGTAAGTTCATCAAATCCACCAGCTCCGTGAACCACAGCAGCCGCTTGCACATCACCTCTGGCCAAAACCTTGGCCATGAGCGGTCCATACTCTGGCCTGGCCACGCCCAGAATCTGATGTGTAGGCCGGGCTGGATTCAAAAGGGGACCCATAAGATTAAAGATAGTCCGAATACCCAATTCCTGACGAATCGGGGCTATGAGGGCAAAGGCAGGATGAAAATGCGGGGCAAAAATAAAAGCAAAATTTCTTTGTTCAAGCTCTGCTTTTACCTGCTCTGGATCTTTCAATAAAGGAAGTCCAAGGGACTCTACTACATCGGCACTGCCACAGGTACTGGAAACCGCCTTGTTTCCGTGTTTAACTACTTTATAACCCAAGTCAGCCAGGAAAAAAGCCACTGCAGTAGAACAATTAAAGCTCTGTTTCCCATCCCCACCAGTACCGCAAGTATCTATACGCACGCCTTCAATATCTTTTACAAGCCTTGCCTTGCCAAGTGCAACCTCAACTGCAGCCAGAAGTTCATCGGCGCATTCTCCTTTGCTTTTAAGCCCCATCAGTAGTGCCCCGCTCTGAGCGGGTGTAAGGTCTCCTTCAAACAAAGCCGCAAAAACTTCTTTAGCTTCCGTATATTCCAAATCTTTATGCTCACTAACCTTGTTCAAGATGTCTTTAATATTCATTCTCCTCTCCTTTTTGCTTATTGGTTGATTAGTTGATTGGTCAACTATCCCTCCACCATTCCACCAATAAACTATTTAGCCAATAATCTACTTATTATATACTACTATTCAACCACTTAACCATTCAACCATCAATCCATCAAATCAATAAAATTTTGAACAAGTTTTGGGCCGTCCGGCGTAAGTATGGATTCCGGATGGAATTGAACGCCCATCCAAGGTCTGTCGTGGTAACAAAGCCCCATGACCTTGTTGTCCTCTGTACGGGCTGTCACTGAAAATGGTGAATCTTTTTGCGGAACAACCACAAGAGAGTGATAGCGACAAACCTGCATGGGGTTGGGCAAGCCCTTAAATAACCCCTTTTGATCGTGATAAACCAGTGAAGTTTTCCCATGCATGATTTCATCTGCCACTTCCACCTTGGCCCCGGCATAGTAGCCCAGAATCTGATGTCCCAGGCATACGCCCAGAACCGGAATCTCTGGTTTAAGCTTACTTAAAAACTCAAGACACAAGCCTGAATTTTCAGGACTGCTTGGCCCTGGGGAGATGATCACTGCTGTAAGCTCTGGATCTTTTACATAAGTAAACAAACTTTCGTCATTATTTCTAAGAACAACAGGATCGTGCCCCATTTTTTGCAGTACCTGCACCAGGTTGAAAGTAAAGGAGTCAAAGTTGTCTATGAGCAAAATCATCAGTGCCTCCTGTGCTGGTTATGGCTTTGTTTATGGCGCGAGCCTTGTTCTGGCATTCCAGCCATTCCTTTTCCGGATCAGAATCAAATACGACCCCGGCCCCGGCCTGCCAATAAATTTTACCGTTTCTAACCCACAAACTCCTGATGGTAATCCCAGTATCCATATTCACCTTATCCTTATCCAGACCTATCCAGCCAATAGCTCCGGCATAAGGACCGCGAGGCAAATTCTCGAACTGGGAGATAATTTCCATTGCTCTGATCTTTGGCGCGCCAGATACTGTTCCGGCGGGGAAAGTGGCTTGAATTACATCCAGAGCATCCAAACCCGGCTTTAAGTCGGCTGACAGATAAGAAGTAAGGTGCATAACATGAGAAAACCTTTCCACCTGCATAAATTTATCCACTTCCACGCTGCCTGGCTGGGCAATACGCCCCAGGTCATTACGCCCCAAATCCACCAGCATAACGTGTTCGGCCCGCTCTTTTTCATCCTGGAGCAGATCTTCGCTTAAACGCTCATCCTCATCTTTATCTTTGCCTCTGGGCCTGGTGCCAGCTATGGGTCTAAGCTGCAGTTTATTGCCTTCGCATTTAACCATCAGTTCCGGAGAAGAACCAAGGAGGGTTATCTCTCCCAGATGCATATAAAATGTATATGGAGAGGGATTAATTTGACGCAAGTGCCTGTATACCAGAAAGGGATCACCACTAAAATCAGCAGCAAAACGCACTGACAAGACCACCTGAATGGCTTCCCCCTGCCTGATCAACTCTTTGACCTCGGCCACGCTTTGTTTGAATGTCTCCCGGTCAGGATAAGTCTGTATCGGACCAAGGACATTTTCCCTTTCCTTGCTGTGGCTCTTTGGCCTTGGCAAATTCAAATCATCGTCTAAACTCAACAAAAAACAATGGTGATAAAGGTGCTCAAACAATAAGACCTTACCGGGCAAAACAAGCACGGCCTCGGCATCGGAGGGTGGAAGCACCGGTCGCAACTTCGGTTCCCACAGACCAACCAGTCCATATCCCAGGTAACCACATAAAGAACGCGTCATGGCCGGAAAGGCGCTTCCCTCCGGAGGAACGATTTCAATATTCTGTAAAACCCGCCTAAGCCCCTGGACGAAATCCAACCCTTCAAATTCCTTTAAGCTCTGTAGACGAGGATCGTTAACCTCTATCTTCAGCTTACCCTGAACACTCTCAAGTCTAAGCCGAAAATCCCAGGCCAGAAGACTGTATTTGCCCAGCCGGCCATCCACCTCTGAACTTTCCAGAAGGATACCCTGCTTGCGACCAATCAGGTCCAGATACAAAGACACGGGGGTCTGAGTATCTGCAGGTAAACACCTTCCTTTTTGTTGTAGCTTAATCATTTTCCTCTCCTTTTTTACCCAAACTTATCTCTTAAACCCTGCTAGTCCGACGGATTTTAAACCCGCCACAGTTTAAATACTAAAAAGGCCGTATCCTCTGGGAGGACACGGCCTTTTATGTCTAAACTTATACCCGGGCCTTAAGGTCCTCCCTTGTCACTAGACGCACGCCACCACCAGAGGGCCTTTTGGGTCAAAAGTTCCACATCACCTGCAGCGCAAAGACCTAGAAAAGATTTGAACCTGCGCACACTTTTGCCGCTAAACGGATTTTGCTCAAATAGTTTGGCAAAAAGGGCATGGTCCTGGGTAAGCATCTTTTTGGCTGCATCCATCCTTCGTTTAAACGAAGGAGTGATAAACTTGTCCATATCCAGATCTTTGGGCAAGCAGGCAAAATAAGATAGGGAAGTAATAAAATTTAAACCCTGAATATAGGCCATGGCCTCATCGTGTTCCTGAGCACTGGTGATAAAAGTATACATACCACCGCGAGAAAAAAGTTCCTGTACCGCTTTCAGAGCTTCCTCATCTTTTCGGCTAGACGGACATAATGCCACTTTAAGTAGATCATCGGCCGCAGGTTCAGGCCCAAAAAGAGGATGCGTGCCCACAACAGGGCCAGCATAACTTTCTTCCATCTTAGTCATGGGGATAACTTTAACGGAACAGATATCAGCCAAAATGGTGGGAGGGGTCAAAAACCTTTTTAAACTCTGCAAAACGTCATCCAGGGCCGTAATAGGCACGGCCAGAAACACAACATCGGCCTCAGGAATACAATTGGCCAGGGAGTCTTCGGATAAAGGTTTATCCAGGGAATTAACCTCTACCCCTACATCTCTGAACTTACGCGTGAGAAGACGCCCCATTTGGCCATGTCCGCCAATGATGGTTACATTCTTTAGAGGACTATTCATTTACCACCTTTG
The DNA here is from genome assembly GCF_982781345.1 of Desulfovulcanus sp. NCBI lineage: Bacteria > Pseudomonadati > Thermodesulfobacteriota > Desulfovibrionia > Desulfovibrionales > Desulfonauticaceae > Desulfovulcanus > Desulfovulcanus sp. The sequence continues at coordinate 24,396 of NZ_CEYAEZ010000016.1, read as the reverse complement.
CCCATTCCTGCCAGAAGCCAGGAAAAGATTTGGCCACGCATCCTGGGTTATCCAAATGCACGTCAATACCTGCAAGCTGGAACAAGGATAAACTCATGGCCAAACGATGATCATTGTAGGTTTTAAAGAAAAAACTTTGTCCTTGAGGAATCTTTTGGGGGAAAATCTCTATCCCATCCTCAAGGAGCCTTGTTTTACAGCCCACCCTAGCCAGTTCATTACTTACTGCTTGCAACCTGTCACTTTCCTTGATCCGCAAATGGGCTACATTAGTGATCCTGCTTGGACCATCAGCCAAGGCCATGAGTACAGCCACCGTGGGCACCAGATCCGGGCAACTGCCCATATCAAGCTGGACTCCGTGCAATCTCTGTTTTTCAACCAACACTCTAGCTGGGCCCCCTCCAGCTTCGCCTTGCCAGGTGACCCTAGCCCCCATCTTAATCAAGATATTTAAAATCTCTTTATCTCCCTGCAAGGAATCAGGATTCAGATTATGTACGACTACCGGCTCATCCTTTAGAGCTCCGGCAGCCAAGAGATAGGATGCATTGCTGTAATCGCCTTCAACATTAAAAGTCCTGGCCCAAAACCGTCCGGGAGTTACAATGAATCTGATCCTGCCGGGTACGATCTCATCAATCTCATCCAATGGTTTTGTCTGCCAGGTCCCGTTTTCCAGAATTTCTATTTCCGGGCCCAGTCCAAACTCCTGCATAACTTTAATGGTTAGCCCCACATAGGGCCAGGAAACAATTTTCCGGCCCGAGACAGTAATCACTGTTCTCTCTTTGGCCATGCTCGCGCCCAGAAGGAGGCCAGACAAAAACTGGCTGCTTTGCTCCATGCTGATCTCGATTTTTCCCCCTCGAAAGCCATCTGTATGCAGTATGAAAGGCGGGCATCCGGCATTTTGTAGGTAAGAAAAGGTCACGCCTTGTTCTTTCAAAGCCAGTTCCAACGCATCAATGGGTCGCTCATGCATCCTTCCCTGACCCTGGATCTGAAAACTTCCCTGGCCAGCAGCCACAATAGCCGTGAGTAATCTACAGGTAGTGCCTGACTCCCCTACATCTAGAACAAGCGGCCCGGAAGAAGCTTGCGCTGACGCCGCTGAAGCTATTTTTCCGCCCAAACCTTTTACCTTAAGCCCATCCTCTGTATCCTCAAACCCCACTCCCAACTTTTCAAGACAGGTCCTGGTCCAGGCGATGTCCTCGCTGGCAAGCAAATTGGAGATCAAAGACTCCCCTTCCGCGAGCCCTGCAACCATCAAAGCCCGATGGGATATGGATTTGGAGCTTGGCGCATTTAAATGAATCACTCTATTCTTCCTTTCACTCATTTCCTAAAAGCTTAAAGTTTCCCCGCTCAGCCCCTGTTAATCAAAGTCAATATACTCTCCCTTGGGATAGCTACCCAAAATGCGCAGGGTATGACATTTATGCTGTAGTTCCTCAAGCATATCTTTATATGCGTCTGTAGTCAGATCGCATTCCACATCAACAAAAAAGACATACTTCCACTTTTCCATGCGCAAGGGGCGGGACTCCAACTTTTTCATATTAATCCCCTTCCGAGCCAGGACCTGGAGGACGTGAACCAGGGCCCCCGGCCTATCAGGCAGGGTAAATACCAGGGAAGTCTTGTCATGACTTCCTGTCTCCGGAGGGGCAGCGCTAATTATTAAAAAACGGGTCCAGTTATCAGGCAAATCCTCAATGCCATCCGCCAGTACATTCAGATCAAACTTCTGAGCCAATCTTTTGTGCCCGATTGCTGCACTTTTCGCTTCATCAACAACCCTCTTGGCTGCTCTAGCAGTACTTTCTTCAGGGATAATTGCAACTCCTGGCAGACGGGTATTTAACCACTGCGAACACTGTTGCAGAGCCTGGGGATGAGAATAGACTCGCTCAACATTACTTAAATCCTCTTCCCGGCTAAGCAGTGAGTGGCTGATTTTACAAAAGATTTCAGCATGAATGTATACATCGAAACGCAAAAATAGGTCCAGGCTCTGACCCACACTACCCTGCAACGAATTCTCTAAAGGAATTATACCCAATTCTGCTTTTTTTTGGGCTACTGCCTTGAATACGTCTTCCAGATTGTTTTTAGGAAGAAACTCGGCACTATGGCCTAAAAACTCAACCCCTGCAAAGTAGGAAAACGTGCCTTCTGGCCCTAAATAAACCACAGTCTGTGGTTTTTGCAGACGCCGAGATGAAGATAAAATCTCTCGGTAAATGGCTTTTAAATGATCATCAGGCAAAGGCCCTTTATTTTGAGATAGAAGTCTGGCTAAAACTTCCTTTTCCCTAAATGGCTTAAAAACTGTATCATTGGATTTGGATTTTAACCTGCCCACAGCAAGACTCAAGCTTGCTCTTTCATTTAAAAGCCTCAACAGTTCTAGATCCAGGGCACTGATCTTATCTCTTATTTTCTTTAATTCTTCTATGCTCATTTTAATTTAGGGGTTAAGGTTATTGAGCCGCGAGACCCGACGCTCTACTCATGCCTCTGAACTCTCGACTCTTTACCTTTAAACCTTTTCGCCTTTACTCTTCCCTGATTTCTTCTTGAATACGCAGACCAAAATGCCGACCTGCCTGGTCCACTCGGCAAAGAATTTCATCGCCAACGTTCAGTTCCACTACACTTTTAGGCTGGCCATCTTTGCCCACCAGACGAATAGTCTCGGCATTTTGAATAACAACACTGCCCTGGGCCTGTTCAGTCTTGGCTGCTATAAGCAACATTGGACGCACTTCTGTTTTCGTCCTGCCCACAACTACACTCTGGGCCTGACCCTGGCTATCCACAACCAGGACTTCCGTGCCAGGCTTGAGTTCTTCCAGATACCTGGTTTTATCCCCTGGTAAATATGTATATGAATGCACGGCTCCGGCATTGATGCGAAAAGGCCTGGGAGCAACATAAGGATTAACTTCTGTTTCTGCATGAACAAGAAAGGTAAAGCCGCTTGAATTACCCACAAGCATACCCTGTCCGGTCTTTAAAATCGAAATAGTGTCCACACACACCCGATGTCCAAGTCCAATAGACTCGATAGCAGTTATTTGAGCCGGCACAAGATCAATACGGCCTAGATCCAGCTTGACCAATTTTACCATCTCCTTGAGCTCGCTTGCTCCCTCAGGCAGAACTACCACAAATTGAACCCCCTTTTCCAGAATGCCCAGAGCAGTCCGAGTCTCTTGTGCACTGGCCACTTCCATGCCTACCTCAGGACATTGGGCCAGAATATTTTCCACAGGGATAATCTCCACACCGCGAGAAAGTACTACTTTCTGCCCTCCCTTAATCTTCTGAACCACTATCTCTTCGTCCTTCTTCTCTTTTATAGCTATCCACTCCAGTTCACCTTCAGACAAAACCGTAGTCCGGCCAAGGGCAGATATCTTGTCTACGTCCTTATCTTTCGCAATTATCCCATCCACTCCTGATTCCAGGGCAAGGGTGACCAATTTCTTGTCAAAAGGTATAGCTTTAAAATAAATCTCTTTACGCATTTTAATCTTCCTTTTCTGTCAAAACTTGTAATGCCTCTCCAACACTGGCGTCTTCGTGGACAATCTTGGCCAGGGCCTTAACTATAAGGGCGGGATTTTTATGCTGAAAAATATTTCGGCCCACAGAAAGACCGGCTCCCCCTGCAGCAACAGAATCATGAACCATTTGCAGGATATCCCGGTCATTGTTCATTTTTGGTCCCCCGGCAATAACTACGGGGATGCAACAGGCTTCGACCACCCTCTCGAAAGTCTCAGGGCTGCCCGTATAAGGAACTTTAACAACATCAGCACCCAGCTCTTCGCCAACCCGAGCACAATGGGCAACTATCTTGGGATCAAATTCATTTTCTATCTTGGGACCCCGGGCATAAACCATAGCGAGTACGGGCATACCCCACTCATTGGCCCGGGAGGTAATCTCTCCCACATCTCTTAGCATATCCCGCTCAGTTTCATCACCAAGATTAAGATGTACGGAAACAGCATCTGCTCCCAGACGTAATCCATCTTCCACAGTGCCAACCAAAGTCTTGGCATTGGGAAACGGTGAAAGTGCAGTGCTTGCCGATAGGTGGACAATAAGTCCAACATCCCGACCATGCCCCCGGTGCGAACAGCGAGGAAGTCCTTTATGCATAAGCACAGCATTTGCTCCGCCTTCAGCTACCTTGTCCACAGTTTCTCTTAACTCCACCAAGCCAAATATCGGTCCAACAGTGACCCCATGATCCAAAGGAACAATAATGGTTCTCCCTGTGTTACGGTTAAAAATTCTCTCCAAACGAATAGCTTTACCCAGATGCATACCGTCCTCCTTTATTTGGGGCCGCTAGGCTTGGCGGACCTTAAAAACAAAAAAAGGGCCGCCGGCTTTTGCCTGCGGCCCTTTGGTTTTGGTTTGACTATTAAACTTTAAACCACTCCCTCCAGACCACAGGCCCTGCTAAAATAAAAGTACCAAAAATAAAAGCTAAAGCTGCTGTGGTTGGAAGGTATGTTTAACATGGAGATTTGCCTTAATTCTTTTTCTGAGTTCCTGTCAACTATTTTTTTCAAAATCAGCAATTTTTCTTTAGGCCATTCAAGCGAGGTCAAACGATTGCTTCTACAAACAATACACAACCTCCACTTCCTCTTCGAACATCCTAATACCTCATACCTCCACCCTCCCGATAAAGGAGTAAATACTCTAGATTATATACCAGATTATATATTAAGATAACACGCCCGGTCTCTGCGTAATTGCTTATTTACAATTTTGTATAATTTGTCATCTAAAACTCGCTCCTTCAAAAAACAAGGTAAAACAAACATCACCATAAAGAGATAACATAATTCCAACACTATAATTACCTCACAAAAACTTCATCCAAAAGTATTTAACAAAATTGTACAATCCCTACCCCTAAAAAACCCTTTTTGTTATCTTTAACTAACAAATTTGTAAAAATATTAAGATATCCCTCTACATTCAAATAAATCACTCAATGATCTCAACATATTATGCAATTGGTCCGACCTTTGCTTTAAAAACACTGTAAATCAAGACTGTTCAGGCGACGGGTGAGGAGCGAGGACATATTTTGTTACAGACAAATATATCCCCCTCACCCTGACACATTGCCCGAAAAAAATATTAAAAGGAGGTTTTATGAACAGGAAAATTTCAAAGATGACTTCGTGGCTTAAGTGTGCGCTTCTAACAGGTGGAGCTTTGATTATCCCCCACACAGCCATGGCAGCAGAAGAGACCTTGTCTCAGGCCAATGCCAATATTTTATGGACCTTGATTGCTGCCGTTTTAGTTATGTTCATGCAGGCTGGATTTGCCATGGTTGAATGCGGTTTTACTAGGGCCAAAAATGCAGCCAACATCTTGATGAAAAATGCCCTAGACTTCAGTGTTGGTGCCATTACATTTTTTCTCTTTGGCTTTGCCATCATGTTTGGCACTGACATTGGCGGATTTCTTGGCAGTTCCGGCTTTGCCCTGTCCGGCTACAATGCCACCACTCCTGATGGCCAGTGGGCCCTGACTTTCTGGTTCTTCCAGAGCGTGTTCGCTGCAACAGCAGCTACTATCGTTTCCGGAGGTATTGCCGAAAGGACTAAATTTCCCGCCTATATCCTTGTTAGCTTATTTGTCACAGCAATAATCTATCCTGTTTCCGGCCACTGGGCATGGGGAAGTCTATGGTTAGGTGATTCAGCTGCTGGATGGCTGGAAGGTATGGGCTTTGCCGATTTTGCCGGCTCCACAGTCGTTCACTCTGTTGGCGGATGGGTCGCTTTGGCCGGAGCTATAGTAGTTGGTGCCCGTAAAGGTAAATATGGACCTGATGGAACTTCCCGGGCCATTCCAGGACACAATATCCCCTTGGCAGCTCTGGGTGTATTTATCCTTTGGTTTGGTTGGTTTGGTTTCAACCCGGGTTCCACAACCACCGCTGACGGGACCATCGGCTATATCGCAGTAAATACTAACCTGGCAGCAGCAGCAGGAGTTTTAGGTTCCATGATCGCTGCGTGGATAAAATTTGGCAAACCTGATGCATCATTTACTTTAAATGGTGCTCTGGCCGGACTGGTTGCTATTACTGCTGGCTGTTATGAAGTCTCTCCTATAGGCTCCATCATTATTGGTTTCCTGGCCGGTATCCTCTGTGTTATATCTGTTGAGTTCATTGATAAAGTTCTGAAAGTTGATGACCCCGTGGGTGCTGTATCCGTACATGGCGTATGCGGAGCTTTCGGGACTATCTGCGTAGGTATTTTTGCTGCACCAGGTTATGGAGATATTACTGGTCTCTTATATGGTGGTGGTTTTGCTCCGCTCTGGCCACAGATTATCGGTGTTGCCGCTGTGTTTATCTGGGCCTTTGGGGCGGGATTTATCCTGTTTAAGATAGTCGATCTCATCATGGGTGTTCGGGCCAGTGAGGAAGAAGAACTTAAGGGCCTGGATATTACAGAACATGGCATGGAAGCTTACAATGGATTCCAGATCTTTACTACTGAATAAAAGCAAAAACTAAAAGGAGTAAGGAGAGATGAAACTAATCATTGCCTATATAAGACCAGAAAAACTAAACAGTGTAAAACAGGAATTGTATGCAGCCAAAATCTTTAATATGTCCGTAACCAATGTCCTGGGTAGCGGACGCCAAAAAGGCTTTACAGAAACCTACAGAGGTGTGGTGGTAGAGGTAAATTTATTGAAAAAAATCCGGCTGGAAATCGGTGTAAACGATGACTTTGTCCAGCCAGCAATAGAAGCTATCAAAAAAGGCGCCCAGACCGGCAAAGAAGGCGATGGAGTCATCTTTGTCCTGGAAATAGCTGATGCAATGCGCATTAGGACCGAGGAAAAGGGCCCAGCAGCGATGGGTTAAACTTCAGGCATATATCCCTCCTCCTAATAAATAACAAAAGGGCAGGCTAATCTACCTGCCCTTTTACTTATCAGACAATTCAAGCTGTCCTTCCGCCGCTGCTACCTTTCCCTTTGAGTTTTATCCCTCCGTCAAAGCTCTCAAAAAACTATTCCCAGGCATATTTCGTAGAGGCAAAAATAGATTTGAAATCAAGGTACAACCATCCTTGAGCTCAAAAAGTATCAAGCAAGAATAATCTGGCGGTAAAGACAAAAATTTTGACCATAAGTACTTGCAACCAACAATCATTAAGTTTAGAAGAAGCATATTTTTAGTCGATTCAGATTAACTGCTGGAGGGAAAATTTGACTTATTCTATTAAGTTAAATTCTAAGGAAAAAGAGATTTTAAGGATCGTCCAGGGAGACCTGCCAGATTCAGCCACTCCTTTTGCTGAGATTGCCAGGCAAACAGGCACTTCAGAACAAGAGGTGCTCAACCTGCTTACCAAACTAAAAAATGAAGGGTATATCCGACGCTTTGGAGCTACCCTGCGCCATCAGCAGGCCGGTTATGAACACAACGCCATGGTTGCCTGGTATGTCGAAGAGGACCACGATATTGACCAGGTTGGACGAATTATGGCCTCTAGACCTGAAATCACCCACTGTTATGAACGTATAAATTGTCTGGATTGGCCATATAATTTGTATACCATGATTCATGGTCAAAGCGAGGAAGATTGTCTACGGGTTATCTCCGAACTGGTTAAAGAAACCGGAGTGACCCAGTACGAAATATTATTTAGTTATAAAGAATTAAAAAAGACCTCGATGGAATATTTTTAAGGCTTATGAGTGGACAAGGGAATGAGTAGATGGGTGAAAGAGTGTAAAGGGCTGCCCCTATCTTCCCCCATAAAATTATAAACTCATCCAGCTATTCACCCATAAACCCAGTAGAAGGAGCAATTTATGACTAACTCCAAAAAACTTTTTTCGTTAGCCCAGGAGATTATTCCCGGCGGAGTGAACAGTCCGGTTAGAGCTTGTAAGAGCGTAAAGACCGATCCTTTATTTATTGCCAAGGCAGACGGGGCATACGTTTATACAGAAGATGGGCAGAAATATATAGATTATGTAATGTCCTGGGGCCCCATGCTTTTGGGACATAATCATCCTGCGGTAAACAAAGCTTTACACGAAGCTGTAGACAAAGGCACGAGTTATGGTGCGCCGTGTAAAGCTGAAATTGACCTGGCCAAGGCTATAGTTGATGCCCTGCCCGGCGTGGAAATGGTTCGCATGGTCAATTCAGGAACAGAAGCGACCATGAGTGCTTTGCGCCTGGCCCGGGGATATACCGGTCGAAACAAGGTAGTTAAATTTCATGGCTGCTATCATGGTCATGCCGATGCCTTTTTGGCCAGTGCCGGTTCTGGCGTAGCTACATTGTCCATTCCTGGCACGCCGGGAGTACCAGAAGAAACAGTTAAACACACTCTTCTTGCTGAATACAATAATCTGGACGAGGTAAAAGAATTATTTGCCCGTTATGGAGAAGATATTGCTGCGGTTTTCGTTGAACCAGTTGCCGGTAATATGGGCGTAGTCCTGCCAGAAGAAGGCTTTTTGCAGGGTTTGAGACAAATAACCTCAGAATACGGTGCTCTATTGGTGTTTGATGAAGTGATTACCGGTTTCAGGGTATCATTTAATGGAGCACAAGGGCTCTATGGAGTTATTCCGGACCTGACCTGCTTGGGCAAAATTATCGGTGGAGGACTTCCTGTCGGCGCCTATGGAGGAAAAAAGGAAATCATGACCCGAATTGCACCGTGCGGAGACGTTTATCAGGCCGGAACCCTGTCTGGAAACCCTCTGGCCATGGCTGCAGGTCTGGCCACGATTAACACTTTGAAGTCAATGGACTACGAACTTCTGGCCCAAAAGACCAAGGAACTTGCCCTGGGGCTCAAAGATATTTTGTCGGAAAAAGGAGTCCCTGTTCAGGTAAACCTCATTGCATCTATGTTTACACTGTTTTTTACTTCTGAACCAGTAAAAGATTTTACCAGTGCCCAGAAATCTGACCAGGAACTTTTTATCAAATTTTACAACCAAATGCGTGAACAAGGGATTTATCTGGCTCCCTCAGGGTTTGAGTGTGCTTTTAATTCCTTCGCACATACAGAGGAAGACTTGGAAAAAACTTTGAGCGCAGCGCAAAGAATTAAATTTTAATCATGTGATGATCTTTTTTAGGTAAGGAGTAAACTTAATAAGTTAATGAGGGCTGGCGCAAACTCCACAATCGCGCTTGAACCTGTATAATAACCGGAAGTTTGATATCCTTCGGCTGTTAAAAGTATAATTAGGATCAACAAGTTAAACTCTTGTTAAGCTGGATACAACACACCTCCACTAACTCAATAATCATTAAAATTGCGTGTCCACTAAACTTCAAAAAAATGAATAAGCTACTTGACAGAGCAAATTGACCTTTCCTAAACAATGTATTAATTTTGTGCTTTTTTTTACAAATCAAAAACGTTTAAAGGAGGTGAGTGCAGATGAAAAAGTCATTGTTTGTGGCCCTGGTTTGTGCAGCCCTAGTGGGTGCATTTGTTCTTCCAAATCTCTATGCTGTAGATGTACCTGATGACATGTTGCTTAAGGCCCCTGCTGGGGTAAAGATGAAAAAAGCTCCGGTACCTTTCTCCCACAAAGGAGCGCATAAGGGAATTGAATGTACTAAGTGTCATCACACCTGGGACGGCAAATCACCCATCAAGAAGTGTACTGATGCTGGCTGTCATGACATTGCCAAGGCAAAGGGAAAAGACAGAAAGAGCATCAAGTACTTTTATACTGCCTATCATAAGCTATGTATGAAGGGCTGCCATAAAGAACTGAAGAAGGCCGGAAAGAAGACCGGTCCAACTTCTTGTAATGGCTGCCACCCCAAAAAAAAGTAGTTTGGAAAAGAAAAAAGGGGGAGACATAGCTCCCCCTTTTTTATTAAGTGAGAGGGTTAAATATGACCGCCAATAATGAGCAGCAAAATATAAATGAAATAATAGAGTTAACCGAAGTGGTTGAAGAGGGCACCTCCCAAGAGGAAACAGATAAGAAAGAGTCTGAAAACGTGGAAGCCTTTCCCAAAGAAAAGGCGGTAGAAGGCAAAGATTTTGATGAAGAGTTAAGCGATATTTTTGAGAGCGTCATAGATGAATCAAAGCCGGAAGATGAGACAAAGGAAGATGAGATTGATGATTTAGGTTTTGACGACTTATTTGAAGAAGAGGCCCTAATTGAAACGAAGGAGTCTCCCGAAGAACGAGCAACAGATGATAAAAGAGAAGGGCCGATCCAGGAGGACTCCACTATTCAATCTTCCGTAACCACAGAAGAATTCGGAGATGAGTTTGCGGAATTAGATAATATAATTGCCGATCTGGATGAAAGTAGCCATGATGAAGAGCAAAAAGATGTTTCTACCGAGAAAAAGAGCTCATCGTATATTGAAAAAAGCGTTCAGGAAAATCAGTCTGAACATAAAGAGAAGAAACTTGACGAGGATGCTTTAAATACGGAGACCTCCCTAGATAATCCAGAGAATCAAGACATAGAAAAAATAGCTGCTCTTGAAGACAAATTGATGAATCTGGAACAAAAAATAGATAAGTTAAAAACAGAATTTGAGGATAAGCTCACTGGAATAAAAACAAAGCTGATAAATGAGATTAACAACCAAGTAGCTGACCAAGTTAAGCTCCAGATAGCGGAAATACTGCCAACTGAACTTGACCCGTTGAAACAAAAGATTGAACAGGTCGAAGAGAAACTGGATAATTTATCCATTCCTGGAAACGATGAGATAAAAGAAATCGTTGTTCAAGAACTGAACAAAATTCAGATTGAAAATAAAGAAACGGATGATGACAAACTCAAAGAAGAATTGCAAGAATATGTGATAGAACTGGTTGATCAAAGTTTAGAGAAAAAGGCTTCAGACTGGCACCGGGAAAAGAAGGCTTTGGCTCAAGAAATTGAAGATGCTTTAAAGTATTGGGGAAAACTACAAGACAGGCTTGAAAATATGTCCTCTGAACTGGCAAAAATCAAAGACATATCTTCTTCTGAAAAATTTTCAAAACAAATTGAAGATATTTCTCACAACTTTGTAACCCGGGATGATTTGAAGCTTTTGGCCAACCAGTTAAAAATAGAAATGGAAGAATTTGTGAGCAAAAAGGTGCCAGCTGCAGCAGCCCAGGTAATTCGAGAAGAGATCAATGCGCTTTTGGCTCAAAGAAGTAATAAAAAATAGCTTAAAAAATGTGTAAATCACTAGCCGTAAACATAAAGTAATAAGTTAGGTTAGAGTCAAAGTGCTGGCTGAGGCTAGACACAAATTATTCAACAGAAGAAACTCTCGACTAGCTTGCAAGTTGGTGCTATATTTTTAAAAAAAGGGGAGGGCCTAACGGGTTTTTTCCTTTTTTGCCGCCCGGATAAAAAATTGTCTGGTCAAAGCCATTTCCCACCGGGCGGATTTTTTTATTTTAAGGTAAAAGGTAAATGGTTCCCGTGATAAATTACGTGTCCTACGCCTTGAGCCTTAGACACTAAACTTTAAAGGACATTGACTATGGACCAACTACAGAAGCAGGCACTGCAGGTAACCAAAGAAATAGTAGTCAAGTTTATTGAAATTGGCCGGATTTCTCCGAACAACTTTCCGGAATTCTTTTCGCTCATCTATGAAGAAGTTTTAAAAAACATTTCCAGGCCCCAGTCAGAACAAATCGAGGATAAAAGCTAATTTCAGGCAATGACTATCTCTGAACACAGTCAGAAAGTGGCGGGACTTTTTGGCCGTATTGCCCGCTGGTATGATTTTTTAAACCATTTTTTAAGTCTGGGCCTAGATATTTATTGGCGGTATAGGCTAGTCAGAAATATGGCCGTGCCCGCAGAGGGGCTCGTCCTAGACTTGGCTGCAGGGACACTGGACGTGAGCAGAGAAGTTTTGCGTCAGAATCCTTCAGCTAAAGTACTGGCGCTTGATTTTACCCTGCCTATGCTTCTCACCGGACAAAAAAAGTTGAGTACCAGGGAAAAAAAACGCATATTTCCTCTCCAGGCTGATGCAAGAAAAATTCCGTTGCCAGACGAAAGTGTGGACTGTGCAAGCATTGCCTTTGGTATCCGCAACATCTTACCTAGAAATCAAGCCTATGCTGAAATCCTGCGAGTTTTAAAGCCTGGCGGGACATTGTGCATTCTGGAATTCGGGACCGGGAAAAGAAAAGTCTGGAAGGGTATATACAACTTTTATTTGTCCCGGGTGTTGCCACTGGTAGGTAAGATAGTATCAAAAGATGCTTTCGCCTATAGATATCTTGCCGAAACTATCTGCAGTTTTCCAGGTCCCAATGAGCTGGCCCGAGAAATTGTTCAGACTGGATTTTCCCGGGCATTTTTTTACCCTTTAAGTTCAGGGATTGTGTATATTCATGTGGCACAAAAGTAGGGTCGCGGCCTCTTACCGTTAAAAAACGATTCTTAACTATACATTAGAAAATTCAAAATTTCCGGCCCACAAAAACGATAAGCAAGCCGAGTATTATGGCCGTAAAGCCCATTCGGCGAAGAGCGGAAGGTGGTTTTTGCGACAAGAGGCTTAAAATTTGAGACATTTTTTCCGCCCATAGAAAATAGGGTAGCCCTTCTATGACAAAAGCTAGCCCCAAGGCTGAGAGAAAGAGGGAAAAATCAAACTTCATGGATAATACTTATCCTCAAAGATAATGAAAGTCCAGTTTTAGAAGATAGCTCATATTTGATAGCTATGGAAAGAAAATATTAATGCCTCAAACTACGAGTTAAATCAGGGAGGAAAAATGATCCGCTTTGAGGAACTGATAAGTAAACAGGAGACCATTGCTGTTGTCGGTTTGGGTTATGTAGGGCTTCCCCTGGCGGTGGCTTTTAGTAAGTATTTTCAAGTTATCGGCTTTGATATTAGTGAGGAAAGGATTGCGGCTCTAAAAAAAGGCGAGGACAAAACCAAAGAAGTTGAACCAGATGAATTGAAAAAAGCATCCATAAACTTCAGCGCTGACCCCAAAATCCTTGGGCAGGCCAAGTTGATTATAGTGGCTGTGCCTACTCCCATAGATACTTATCGTCGACCCAATCTTAGGCCGGTAATAAATGCTTCCATTAGTGTGGGACAAAATTTACAAGCAGGTTCTGTAGTTGTTTATGAGTCCACTGTTTACCCCGGAGTAACAGAAGAGGAATGCGTGCCAATCTTAGAACGGGAATCAGGGCTCAAATGCGGCCGTGATTTTTGGGTTGGGTACTCTCCGGAGCGTATAAATCCCGGTGATAAAGTCCATACCTTAGAAACAATCGTCAAGGTTGTTGCCGGCCAAAACAAAGAGACCACAGAATTTCTGGCTCAAGTATACGGACAGGTGGTCAAAGCCGGCATTCATAAGGCCTCTAGCATTAAAGTAGCTGAAGCGGCCAAAGTTATTGAAAATACCCAAAGAGATCTAAATATTGCCTTGATGAATGAGTTGGCCATGATTTTTGATCTCATGGGCATTGATACCTTAGAAGTACTCGAAGCTGCCGGGACCAAATGGAATTTTCTGCCCTTTAGACCAGGTTTGGTGGGGGGTCATTGTATCGGAGTGGATCCGTATTATTTGACTTTCAAGGCCGAGGCGCTAGGCTATCATCCCCAGGTGATTTTGGCTGGCCGGCGGATAAATGATTCTGTAGGCAAATATGTGGCCGAAAAGACAGTCAAAGAACTAATTAAACGTAATTGTCTCATAGGCCAAGCGCGGGTTGGAGTCCTAGGTCTTACTTTTAAAGAAAACGTGCCTGATTTAAGAAATAGTAAAGTAATCGATATAATTACAGAGCTCTCTGAATACTGCCTTCAGGTTCTTGTCCATGATCCTCTAGCCGATCCAAAAGAGGCCGAAAAAGAATATGGAGTTAATTTACTTCCTTTTGACCAACTGACAGACTTAGATGCTCTGGTTTTGGCCGTGCCGCATCAGAGCTATAGAAATTTGAGTGCTGCTGATTTGGCCAGGTTGTTTAAAAATCCTCAAAATGGAGTGCTGGTGGATGTCAAAGGCATGTTTAAGCCAAACGACATCAATGCTCATGGGCTATCGTATTGGCGATTGTAGATTGGTTTAGTTTGTTAAATGATAGATCTGCCAACTAACGTAGCATCATGACCATCCATTTGTGGCAAGATTGTTGAAGTGGATTTTTGCAGGTGGGGTTCCACTTGGACTCTTTAAACTCTGGAGACACTATCTTTGTTGAGTGTACTCAGGAACAGATTGATAAGTTGCAAAAAATTTTAGCGAAGAATAAAGCCAACATTAAAAGCATTACTGAGCTTAAAAATAATCATAAATACTTAGCGATCCAAAAGAGTTGATGCTTGTTTTTGCTGCGGCCACAATAAAAGAACTAGGCTCATTTATTCACGGCCACGTGCCCATGCCCAAATCTGATTCAGGGCTGGTTGTCACTACTTATAAAAACAAAGAGGTGGCTTTCTTAGTTACAGGTATTGGCCCCCTAAATGCCAGCCATAAATTATCTGCGTGTGTAACCGAACACAATGTAAGCGGAGTAGTTAATATCGGCATTGCTGGGAGTTTCGACCTGGACTTTCTCGGATTAGGAGATATTTGTGTGGCCAAACGAGAAATCTGGCCTGAGTTTGGTCTGGTCACTGATGATGGCATCCAGGCTCGGGGCCTAGGGTTTGCCCAGGCCCTTTTAAACGGAGAAAAGATTTGGGATGTTCTCGAACTCTCTCCTGACTTGGCCAGCAAAGACTTGGGTATTTTCCTTCCCATGTCCTGGTCCAGGGTAATTAGCTTAACAGTAGCCGGAGTTACAGGGACACAAGCAAGGGCCCGGTTGCTTAAACAAAAATACGGCGCACATATTGAGAATATGGAAGGTTTTGCTCTTGCTTATGTTTGTATTTTAAGACAGATTCCTTTTATAGAAATAAGAGCTATTTCTAATTTGGTCGGCTCTAGAGAAAAAAAAGACTGGGACATAAATCTGGCTTTAAAAAAATTGAATTCAATTTGGCCGACTTTTTTTTAAGGTTCGACGTTCGAGTTTTTTTGAGTTCGAGGTAATCGTAGCCTTTTCACAAATCCAGGCTTAACTTTGAGCCTTTTAAAATAATTCAACATCCAACATTAAACATTCAACATTATCCAATGTCTGATCTTAAATCATTAACCATAGCTATTTCTCCCTGCCCCAATGACAGTTATATTTTTGGAGCTTGGGTACTGGGGTTGGTCGGAGACGTAGAAGGGTATAGGAGCAGATTCTTTTGGAATGATGTGGAGGCCCTGAATGAACAGGCTGAGAGACGAAAATTTGATATAGTCAAGGTCTCAGCAGTTCAGGCTCTGAAACTTGATGCAAGGTATCATATTTTAAGTTGTGGCGGAGCATTTGGGCTAGAGCACGGGCCAAAACTCGTGGCTCTGGCGGGAAAAAAGGGGGTGTTTAAGCGTATTGCCGTGCCAGGGTTAAAGACAACGGCCTTTTGGCTGCTTAAAGGGGCACTTGAATATGACTTTGAGCCTGTTCCCATGGTTTTTGATCAAATAGTTGAGGCAGTGCAGAGACAAAAGGTTGACGCCGGGCTGGTTATTCATGAAACTGCCCTTGTTTATGAACATTATGGACTGAATCTGATTTTGGATCTAGGCCAGTGGTGGAAAACCAGGACAGATAATCTTCCCCTTCCCCTGGGAGTGATTATTGCCAAGAAATCACTCGGGCAAAAACTAATCTCCGCAGTGCAGGAAAAAATACAGGCATCTATTGGGCTTGCTCATAAGAAAAAAGAGGCTGTCTGGCCTTTTATAAAATCCCTGGCCCAGGAAATGGATGACCCTGTCGTTGAAGAGCATATAAATGCCTATGTTAATTCTTTTAGTCTGGAAATTGGCCCATTGGGAAAAAAAGCTTTAGAAATGCTAAAGGAAATTGGTTGAGCAGTTAAACAGTTGATTCATGAACCAGTTAACCGATAAATCAATTATGATAATGGAAACAGCTTGGACTTGAATAAAAATAAGATGAAAGTAAAAGAATATTTGCAAAAAGAATTACCCCTGATAAACTTGGTTCTAGAAGAAGAGTTAAAAGGGTTACACCCTTCTGTACGCCAGGTTGCCGAATATACTTTAAGCGCTGGAGGCAAACGCTTACGTCCACTTCTGACCATTTTAATGGGCCGTGCTTTAGGTTATACAGATAAAAATCTTTATCCACTAGCCTGCGCCTTGGAGTTTCTTCATTCAGCTACGCTAATGCATGATGATATTTTAGACAATGCTCATTTGCGCAGAGGAAAGAAATCAGCACACTTGGTTTTTGGATTGACTCAGACAGTTCTGGCCGGGGATGGGCTCTTGGCACTAGCCAATATGATCGTGGCCCGATACAATTTGCCACCTTTGACTCACTGTGTGGCCGAGGCGATTTTAAAAACAGCCAGTGGAGAGATTGAAGAAATTCATTGGCTAAGAAATCCAAATCTAACCGAAGACACTTATTTGCAAATTATTGAAGGCAAAACAGCTTTTCTTATACAGGCCGCTTGCTTGTGTGGTGCTATTATTGCAAATAGTGATGAATATATGCAGGATAAGGCACGCGTTTATGGCTTAAATCTTGGCATTGCTTTTCAACTTGTAGATGATGCCCTGGACTATACTTCTATAAGCGCAATCTCTGGTAAACCTCTGGGCGGGGATCTAAGAGAAGGAAAACTTACTTTGCCTCTTATTTTATATCTTAAAAAATTGGATGAAGATAAAAGAAAAAATCTACTATCTAAAATAGCGGAAAACAGTTTGAGTGAAGAAGAAATAGAAGAGGTTATAACATCTATACAAGAGATGGGATTGGCCGAAAAAGTACGTCAGGAAGCTCAAGTTTTTTTGCAAAAGTCCGAAAAAGCCTTGGACAATTTTCCAGACACACTGGAAAAAGAAATACTAAAAAAAATTCTAGGGTTGGTTTTGTCCAGAGACAAGTAGCATAGATATAGAGTTTAGAGTCTGTGGCCAAACCTTACTTAAGAGGACAATTTTTCATAATTTTTTCAATCCTGATTTCTAATCTGGTAATTAAAATGGAGTTTGGACACAGATTCTTTAGAGCTCAGGACGACAAGAACATCAGAAGCATCACTTGACCAGAAGCCTTATTAGTTTTGCTATAAATATTAATTATTATTTTGTAAAATCATTATGTTATTAAGCCAAGTCCCGGCCCCAAACAAAAAAAATGGAAGACAAAAAAAAATTAGCCCATAAGCTGAAAAACTCACTCAAAGATACTCTCTATATAGTTTTTCCGCCGGTCATGTCTAAATTAGCGCTTGAGGCATCCAAGGCCAAACCAGATTTGGACGAATTAGTCCAAATTATTAGCCTTGACCCTGCTCTTAGCGCAGCCATTCTCTCCTTGGCCAATTCCCCCTTTTACAGCTTGAGTCAAAAAGTTACGGACATAAAAAGAGCTGCCGTAGTTTTAGGGGCAAAAGAAATCTTAAAAATAGCCATCTCAATTACCTTTCAACGAAATCTTTCAACCAAGCTCGAAAAATGTTATAATTTAAAATATAATACTTGGAGCCAGATTGTCTGGGGGGCCTCTGCCAGTGAGCTTTTGGCCAAGAAAGTATGCCCGGAAAAAGCAGAGATGGTTTATCTCTGCTCATTGCTAAAGGACCTGTCCCTTCTTTTAATTTGTTGCCTGAAAGATGAACGCGCGGATATTTTTAAAAAATTACAACCAGAAAACAAACAAAATATAATTTCTTTGCATGGTAACCAACTGAAACTGGAAGAAAATGAGTGGGGCATAACTCATCCGGAACTTACTCTCGCATTGCTCGATGCATGGGGATTCCCTGCAGAAAATTGTCAAGGAATAGGCAAACATCATGACATTGAAAACCTGCACAATTACTCACCTTGTGACCAGGCTATAATTTTAGGAACTTATTGGGCAGAAGCAGAGTTCGCTCATAGAGACTTTGAAGCTTTATTTCAACTCAAGCAATGGGCCAAAAAGATTTTCCACATTGACGCACAAGAATTTGAAGCGTTACGCGCTCAAAATACAGATCGGTTTAAGGCTCTGTGCCAGACTTTAGGCATAAGAGAAACCGAAAATGGAATCAAATTATACGAACTGCCGGTACAACGCATTCAAGATTTTTACTTTATGGCCCAAGAGATTGGGCAGTCAAGCGCCTCCTTAGAAAAAGTCGTCAAAACAGTAGCCAAACATCTTTACTGGACTTGGAACTTAAGCAACTTTTATCTGGCCTTACGTTCTCCTTTGACCAGATACTATCACCTAAACCGATATCAGAGAAAAGAAGGTGTGCAGGCCCTAGGCAAATATGCGAGTTTTGAACAGATACCCATATCGGGTAAACTGTTACCCCTTTCATCTGGCTCTTTGCACATTGGCGGGCTCTGGATTGATAAAAAGGAGCTATCGCATGATCTGTTAGAAGAACTTAATTTATACTCTGATTTCCTGGCCAGGCACTATAAAGTTTATTATTATCGACAATTAGGTATTGAAAGCAAAGCCAAGGCTATAGACCTTCTTCCTGTTGGTATAGCCCAGTTGAATCTTAATGGAGAAATTTTACAGTTAAACCGTAAATTAAAAGAGATATTAGGAGTGAACACCCATATTCAGGGTACATTTTTCTGGAATTTAATGTCACAGACGCACAAATTACCCCCTGATCCTCTATGGCTTGACTTCTTGGAAGGCAAATCAAAATATTACAGCAAACTTTTTTGTTCCTTTGAACCCACATCCAAACAAAAAGAACCTTGCTGGCATATCGCTGCCCACAAAGTTAAAATTGAAAAAGTAGAGCAGATCATGGTGGTTGTACAGGACATCTCCGATATTACCTCTTTGGAGGCAGATATTGTCCGGCAACGCGAATTCTTGCATGGTGTGATTGAGTCCATGCAAGATCTTGTTCTAACTGTAGATAAACAAGGCCAAATTCTCTTTGCCACCCCAAAGTATGCTGCTCCCCACCTCAAAGGAAAAAATTTATTTACCATTGCTACTCCGGCACCTGTCATTGCTCCTATTTGGGGACCAAGCATTCTTGACCAACAAGATATGCCAATCGAGGCCACTATTCCTTTGGGAAATACCCTGAAAACCCTGGAGTTAATCATAACTAAACTAAGTGGTCCAACACCTCAATATCTTATTGTTGGCCGTGACCTGACCACCATTAGACGATTAGAGCAAAAAATCAAAATGCAAGCGACATTTGACTATCTGACAAAGATATTTAACCGCCATCAACTCAAACTATTTTTGAAGCGGGAAGTCAGTCGGGCAAAACGAACCGGAAAAGGATTAGGCCTTATTTTTTTTGATTTAGACAAATTTAAAACATATAATGATCGTTTTGGACATCAAGAGGGCGATCGGGCTCTGGCAAAATTAGGCCGGATTTTACGTCAAAATTCAAGACAAGGGATGGATTTTCCCTGTCGTTATGGGGGCGATGAATTTGTCCTTTTGGCCAGCGAGGTGGATAAAGACAACTTGGAAGCGCTAGCCGAAAGAATTAAAGAAAGTTTTGACCAGATATTTAAGGGTCAATTAACTTTAAGTATTGGTTTGGCCATGTTAAAAGAAGGTGAGGATGCAAATAACTTGCTCTACAAGGCAGATCTGGCAAGTTACAGGGCCAAAAGCTCAGGGGGCAAAAAAATTATTTGGGCAGAAGATGTGTAAGCATAGAGGGATTGCAAAAGCACAAGGCACTGGATTTTTTTATTTATTATAGTAATCTTATGCATATGCATAATTGCATTTTGCCTGATAAAACCAATAAACCCACTTAATAAATATGCAAATCAAATTCACCCCCCAGGATAATAAAAACAAAAAAATTTCCAAGCCTCAACTTTTAAATCTTAGAAGCTACAACCCCACGACCTCATTATTTCACAAGTAAACTTTAATTTAAGGAGTACACACTATGCTTTTTAAGATAGAAGTTGCTTTGCGCCCCGAAGTCAGAGATGTGCGCGGAGAAAAAGTAGCCCGAAAGATCAGGGATGAACTGGGCATACAGGTGGAACAGGTGCGCATCATCAAAGGCTATACCATCGCCGGACTAACTGAAAAAGAAGTGGACCAGGTTCTGGCTAAAGAAGCCCTTTTTGATCCTGTCCTGCACAGAGCCTCCTTAACTCCCCTAGCCCAGAATTTTGATTGGATTATTGAGGTAGGATTCAGGCCGGGTGTTACCGACAATGAGGGGAAAACTGCTACTGAAGCCCTAAAAATGGTTCTGGATTCCGCCACAGGGGCTGAACAGCCAGATTTTAAAGTGTACACCAGCGAACAATTCCTGCTTACAGGAAATTTAACCCAAGACCAGGTTGAACATATAGCCCGGGACCTCTTGGCCAACGAACTTATTCAGCGCTTTGCAGTAAAAAGCCGAGATGAGTGGTCAAGACAACCTGGCTTCCCTATTGTTGAACCCAAAGTTACTGGTCAGGCCAGCGATGAGGTGGAGATCGTTCCTCTGCAAGGTTTAAGTGATGAAGAACTTTTGCGCCTGAGCCGTGAGAGGGTTCTCGCGCTAAGTCTTCAAGAACTATACGCCATAAAAAATTATTATAGCCGAGAAGAGGTACGGAAAGCACGCCAGGTTTTTGGTCTGCCCTCTGAGCCTACAGATGCGGAGTTGGAGTGTCTGGCTCAAACCTGGTCTGAGCACTGCAAACACAAGATATTTAACGCCCGCATAGAGTATGAAGACAGGGAAACTAATAAAAAAGAGGTGATTGACAGCCTGTTCAAGACCTATATTGCCGGAAGCACTAAAACCATCCGCCAGCAAAAAGGGGATAAGGATTTCTGTCGCTCTGTTTTTAAAGATAACGCTGGTGTCATTGAATTTGACGAGGAACTCCTGGTCTGCATCAAGGTAGAAACACACAATAGTCCTTCTGCTCTGGATCCTTATGGAGGGGCGTTGACCGGTATTGTTGGCGTGAACAGGGATCCAATGGGTACAGGCCTGGGCGCCAATTTGCTGTGTAATACGGACGTTTTTTGTTTTGCGTCGCCTTTTTACGATAAAGAGCTCCCCCCAAGACTGCTTCATCCTCGCCGGGTCATGGAAGGCGTGCGCGAAGGAGTAGAGCATGGTGGTAATAAATCCGGGATTCCCACTGTCAATGGAGGGGTAATTTTTGATGAGCGCTACCTTGGTAAACCCCTGGTTTTCTGCGGGACCGTCGGTACAATTCCTGCTGAAATCAACGATCAGCCCGGATATGAGAAAAAGGCCCGGCCAGGAGACTTGATTGTCATGACTGGTGGGCGCATAGGCAAAGACGGTATTCACGGGGCCACCTTTTCTTCCGAGGAACTTCATGAAGGCTCTCCTGCAACAGCCGTACAAATCGGCGACCCGATTACCCAGCGCAAAATGTATGATTTTTTGATGAGAGCTAGAGACATGGGTTTGTATAATGCCATCACCGACAATGGCGCAGGCGGACTCTCTTCCTCTGTAGGCGAGATGGCCGAGGACTGCGGCGGATGTGATCTGGACTTAAGCAAGGCACCGCTCAAATACGATGGCCTGCGTCCCTGGGAGATACTCTTGTCTGAGGCCCAGGAAAGAATGACCCTGGCAGTTCCGAAAGACAAAATTGATACTTTTCTGTCTCTGGCACGGGAAATGGATGTTGAGGCCTCAGTTCTGGGCGAATTCAATGATTCCGGAAAGTTTTTGGTCCGGTATAAAGATAAAATTGTTGCCTACCTGGACATGGACTTTCTGCATCACGGCCTGCCCCAAATGGAACTTAAAGCCATCTGGGAAAAGCCTTCGTTGCCTGAGCGGGTTGAAATTCCTAAAGACAAAGTTGGGGATCAGGAAAAATTTTTAGAAAAAATGCTCTCCAGGTTAAATATTTGTTCTCGGGAGTATATAATCCGCCAATATGACCATGAAGTGCAGGGTGGAAGTGTAATTAAACCCCTGGTGGGTCTTGTAAACGATGGCCCGGCCGATGCCGCCGTGATCAGGCCCGTTCTAAGCAAAGACCGGGGCTTGGTTGTTAGCAATGGCATTTGTCCAAAGTTCAGCGATTTCGATACCTATTGGATGATGGCCAATGCCATTGACGAGGCCATACGCAATGCCGTGGCCGTGGGCGGAGATTTACGCCATATGGCCGGGGTAGACAATTTTTGTTGGTGCGATCCAGTTCAGTCGGCAAAGACACCGGATGGACATTATAAACTCGCACAACTGGTGCGGGCAAATAAAGCTTTGGCCCATTATTGCCAAGTCTTTGGTGTGCCCTGCATCTCGGGCAAAGATTCCATGAAAAATGACTACACCGGTGGAGGAGTAAAGATTTCTATACCGCCTACGGTCTTATTTTCGGTCATAAGCGTGATCGAAGACATCCACATCTGTGTCACTTCTGATTTCAAACAACCTGAAGAACTGATCTACATTCTGGGCCTGACCAGAAAAGAGTTAGGCGGCAGTGAGTTCTTCTCTGAACTGGGACTTAAGGCCGGACAGGTTCCACTGGTGGACGCCTTAAGTGCCAGGAAGAGATATTTAACATTGAATCAAGCTATACAGCAAAAACTGATCACGTCTTGCCATGATCTCTCTGACGGTGGTCTTGCCGTGGCACTGGCAGAAATGGCCATTGGCGGTCGCCTGGGCGCACGTGTGGATCTGGCCCATGTTCCTACTTTGCCACGAGATTTATCTCTGGAAGAGATGCTGTACAGTGAATCTGCGAGTAGATTTCTGGTCACAGTCAAAAAAGAAGACAAACAAAAATTTGAAGACCTGTTTCAAGGTCAGACATTGGGCCTTATAGGACGAACTCTGGCAGAACCAAAGCTCACATTTGAGTTTAAAGATAAGACACTGTTTGCCTGTGAGGTAGAAAAACTAACCGCTGCCTGGAAAAAGACACTCGATTGGTGATCCAGCTTACTACTCCAAAAGTAAGGGGCACAACACGCTGTGCCCCTACTCATGTTATTTGCTACGTAGATTTGCTCACTTCGATCTCTTTAGCCAACCCAACCAAGACATCCATTCCTAACAATTTTCAGTTGACTATCCAAAGAACCACTTTATTTATTAGCTTATTTATTAACAAGAAAATTTAGTTTTAGGACAGGAGGTAAGGATGATTTCACGCAAGGTCTTTTCCAGAAAAGTATTTGAGATTGGTAGTGATATTCTACATTTTATAATTGGGATCCTTCTTATTCTCCTGGGCAGTGTCTTTGTAATTCACGTCGTGAGCAACTTGGATAAACTTTTTATAGATCAAGAACTGGCCGTAACCGTAGGCACAATATTGAATAAGATATTTTTTGTGCTTATGATTTTAGAAATAGCCCATACAGTAATGATTTCATACCAGGAACATGTCATAAAACCAGAACCTTTTTTATTGGTTGGCCTGATTGCTTCTGTACGCCGAATTCTGGCCCTGACCTTGAATCTGGTGGAAACACACCCAAGTATCGAAGAATTCAAAATGGCCATGGTTGAAACAGCTATTTTAGGCGCGTTGATTCTGATTTTAGTGGTAGCCATTGTACTTTTGCGACGATGTGATCAGAGAAAAAAAGAGGTAAAGTCCATAGTAGGAATAGAAACACCTGGTTCTTGAAAGCAAATTAAGGAAAAGGATATATAATAAAAAAGCAGTCTCTTAGACTGCTTTTTTATTTTTTACACACCAGTCTTGTCAAAAAGGTTAATCCTGTGCTAAGAATAAAGTAAAAAATGGCAGGACAAAATTTCTTTCAACTTTTTTAGTCAATGGAGCAGGTTATGGGCCAAGTCAAAATTGATCCTCACTCAAAATGTGTATGCATCCCCAAATGGTTGATATTTAGCAAAAAAATTCCGTTAAATCAGATTAAACAAAAATCGGAATGCATTAAAAATGATGGAGGCAATAAGATTTTTAAACTAACTTTGGCCGGCGACTTTGGTAAACAAGAAATCAAATTTTCAGACTATGATAGCTACGCCACTTTTATTTACGAATATCAAAAGGCTACCTTTGTAATGCTTCTCCTGGAATTGGAATTTTGCCGTCGTCAAATTAGTTAGTTAAAGTTGATTACTACCAGCCATTAAAAACCTTTTTGTTGGAGACATGTCGATGAAGCCTCTGCGTCATCTCTACTTGCAGATTCAGCAAGTCAGGTATTGCCTTTTTGCCTTTCTGGCCGCCCTGGCAGCCTCCAACTTCGGGCGCATTCGATAGCTGCACCGTTATTTAACTAGCTTCAATCTTGGCCCAAATT
>NZ_CEYAEZ010000015.1:0-44837 GCF_982781345.1 Desulfovulcanus sp. | reverse complement strand
TACTAACTCAATTGATCATGTTTATGATATAGAAAAATTTTTATCTGAAATAAAAAGAGTTTTAAAGATGAAGGTTTTTTTATTTGTGAAATGATGTTGGGGTATGAAGATGAACATGGCAAGCCTATTGACTTTTATGGCGCTTTACACTGGAAAAAAACTGAAGATCTAATAAATTATATTTCTAAAACTCGTTTGAAGGCCGTCTATCAACAAAAATTTTCATCCCCCTGGCATGGTAAACACGTATGGTTTACACCAGAATCCAAAAATTGAGATTGCGCATAATATTTTTTTCATCATCTCAAACAAGCAGTGGCGGCACAAGGCAAGCATTATACAGTGCCCAGGAACTTCAAAAGTTAGGCCATGAAATTATTTTTTTTGTCCCAGCTAAATCAAGTATCATCGAGAAAGGCCCTGATATAGACTGGATAGAACTTCCTGGTAAGACAAATTTGTGGAAAAAAACTTTTTTAGACACCGTACAAAAATTTCAACCAGACATTGTCCATGCCTTCCACAATAAGGCCGTGAAAAAAATTTCATGGTGGAGCTTGCTCTTTAAAAAAAAATATCATTTCCTATGCCTTGCTCATCGGGGGGTTGTATTCAGGCCAAACAACCCACTTCCCTACTGGTCACCAGGCATTGATTGTTTTACTGCTAATTCACACGCTTGTGCTAAGAAACTGACCAGCATTGGTGTGCTAAGAAAAAAAGTCAAAGTTATTTATAATTGTCTACCTCCTCAAAGAGTCCTCCCGGCCAATCCACCTCATGCTATTTTAAAAAAACTAGGAATTGACAAAAAAAAGGTTATCATAGGCACAATAAGTGGAGACTCACCAAACAAGGGAATTAATGTACTTTTACAGGCCGTAGCAAAAATAGAGGATACCGATTTTGTGCTGATAATTATTGGGGGAACTCCAAAAAAATGGCTCCCTGTTTGTCATCAATTAAATATCCATACCTTCACTCATATCCTGGGACATCAAGAAAACATTGCTGATTATTTACAAATCTTTGACATTTTTTGCATACCATCTTTTAGTGAAAGCATGCCTAACACCCTTTTGGAGGCAACCCATTTCGGGCTTCCAATTGTGGCGTCAAATGTAGGAGGTATCCCGGAGGTTCTAGAGGGTAATGGGCTTTTATTCGCCGCGGGGGATAGCAAACAATTGACCCATCACCTTAAACAACTTATCTCCTCTCCAGCTCTCAGGAACTCTTTGGGCCAAAAAAGTTTGGCGTTAAAAAAACTTTTTTTGCCCCAAACAAAAGCAAGGACCCTGGAAAATTTATATCGAGATCTAATCTCAAAAAAAGATAACACACATGTTGGATAGAATAATCCGCAGCATACCTGTTTTATGCTACCATGACATGGGTACTCCTGGTGGACATGACCTGGAGACATTTAAAAAACATCTGGCAACTATCAAAGAACTTGGCTTTCAAACCATCACAGCGAGTCATTTGTATGCCATTTTGACGGGCCAAAAAAAACTGGATGGCAAATATATTGTCCTCACTTTTGATGATTGCCATATCAGTAATTGGGTGCACACCATCCCCCTTCTGGTCAAAGAAAATATGCGAGGTGTATTTTTTGCCATAACAGACTTTATTGCTGAGGGGCCGGCTAGAGACCCCAATAACATTACAAAACCAGACAAATTATCTGACTCGTTTCGCAAGGCATTGAGAGACAAAGATTACTCTCAATTTATGAATTTAGGTGAATTAAAATCAGCTATGCAAGACTTTGGGATGGAAATTTATGCCCATTCAGCAAGACATCTGGGATGCTTTAAAAATACAAAGCAGGTGAGTACAATAAGCCAGGGTGGACACTGGTCCATCTATGGCATCTATAAAGAACCCCGACCAGAGTACCCTGTCTTCGAAATTGGTAGCGCCTATGTTTACAATGGCTTCTGGCCCGTAGAAGATGTTCAACGTTCAAGGTTCAACGTTCAAAATTCAACGGAAGATCATTTTAATTTGCATCAAAAAGGCCAAATTTTTCAAGCAGGCGGAATGCATTTTAGACCACGCTCAGACGAAGAGAGATATAAATTTTGCCTGAGTGATTTTAAGCGCTCTTATGCAACAATCAGGGAAATCAATAAATCCAACCTGCAACTCTTTTGCTGGCCTTGGGGCCACTACGATAAATTATCTTTGACCGCCCTTAAAGAGACTGGATTTGCCGGCGCTTTTAGTCTGGAAAGATATTACAATGGTCCGGGCACAGATCCATTCAGAATCCACAGGATAGGAATAGGCCGCAAAAAAGACCACAAATGGCTTAAAACTAGATTATATATGCACGCCAATGCGCTGGGCTCCAGAATCTTTTTTAAATTTTTCCGCAAAAAAAAAAATCTAAATGAGGAGAAAATGAAGCTAAAATCTGACTGGTCTAACGTAAACAGCCTAAAATTACTCAAGAGATGTCTGGGCTATTTCAAGCCGTATAAATGGCGTATTTTTATCTCCATTATCTCCATGTCCATAGTAGCTGCATGTTCAGCTGCTGCAGCCTTTCTGGTCAAACCTGCCCTGGATGATATTTTTATTAAAAAAGACAAACAAGCTCTTATGTACATCCCTATTCTTTTAATTATCGTTTTTATCGTCAAGGGAGTGTTCAGATTTTTACAAAATTATGAGATGAATTATTGTGGTTTAAAAGTGCTGGAACGCCTTCGCAATGAACTACACTCCAAAATTATCTCCCTGCCTGTAAACTTCTTTGACGACAACCAAACCGGCATGCTCATGTCCAGAATCCTTAATGATGTTACCTTAATCCGAACCAGTCTGCCTAGTATAGTCATGCTTACCAGGCAAATTCTGACCATGCTGGGCTTGTTATTTGTTGTCTTTTACCGCGACCCTTACCTGGCTTCTATTTCTATCCTGGTCCTGCCTCTGGCTATTTATCCATTTATCTATTTTGGTAAAAAATTACGCAAACTGGGACGCAAGAACCAGAGTAAAGTGTCTGATATTGCCTCTTTCTTGCAGGAAATTTTTAGTGGGATAAAAGTGGTCAAAGCCTTTGCCACGGAAAAAAAGGAAGAAAAAAAGTTTAATCAGGAAAATTCAAGGCTGGTTAAAATTGCTATCAAGGAAATAAAATACAATGAGTTGTCTTCCCCTGTTATGGAACTAATCGGAGCATTAGGCGCTGGAATCGTTGTCTGGTACGGTGGCAGCCTGGTCATTGCCGGAAAATCCACCCCAGGAACCTTTTTTTCATTCATGACGGCCCTCATTATGCTCTATGATCCCATAAAAAAATTGAACAGCGCCAACCTGAACATCCAGAAAGCTCTGGCAGGGGCAGAAAGAGTATTTCAAGTTCTTGACAGCAAAGAGCTTCAAACAGAAAAATCCGGCAATTTAACCCTTAAACCGCCTTTCCAAGAATTGATCCTTAAAAATGTCACCTTTACTTATAACGGCTGTAGCACCCCAGCTGTAAACAACGTAAGCCTGAAAATCAAACAAGGCGAAAAGGTCGCTATTGTCGGCCCGAGCGGTTCAGGAAAAACTACCTTGGTTCATCTTTTGCCCCGCTTTTACTGCCATCAACAAGGAGAAATAATTCTTAACGGCCAGCCCATAGAAAAATATACTCTGGCAAGCTTGCGCCTATTTATGGGGATAGTCTCACAAGACAACTTCTTATTCAACTGCAGCATTAGAGAAAACATCGCCTATGGACTTGCCGGAGTTACTGAAGACAAGATTATTGCTGCGGCCAAAGCAGCCTACGCACACGATTTTATTATGGAACTGCCTGAAAAATATGACACTGTTATTGGCGAGAGAGGAGTCAAACTCTCTGGTGGGCAAAAGCAGAGGCTCACCATTGCTCGAGCTCTTTTAAAAAATCCTCCGCTGCTTATTCTGGACGAGGCCACCAGCGCCCTGGATACTGAGTCTGAACGCATAGTACAAAAGGCACTGGACAATCTCATGCGCGAGCGGACAAGCATAGTTATTGCCCACCGATTATCAACTGTCCTTTCAGCGGACAGGATCATTGTCATGTTCAATGGAAAAATCATTGGTGAAGGTACCCACGCTGAGCTTTTACAAACGTGTTCCCTGTATAAACGTCTTTATGAGATGCAATTTAATGAGGATATGGATTCAACGTGTGAAGGTAATGGCTAATTTGTAACTAATCGCAAATGCTTAAGTTCTCTCACACTCCCGCTGACCGCAACTGGATGCTTTTTAAAAAGATAGGAGGTAGAAGCTGCGGGGAACACCATTCAAAATTAATCCCGCACACATATTAAAAAATATCAAGGCTTAATTTTTGATGTGCTGTTGTGTGGTTATCATTTCAACAACTTAATTTCTCAATCTCTACTTACTAACAAACTAACTTTTTAGCCTTCTGTCTCAACGCCCTAAACACATCTTCTCTAGCCAAAAGCCCTAAAATCTTTTTGGGATCACTTTGGTCCACAACAGGAATCTGGCCAAGATCACTATCGACAAATTTAAGCAGAGCAGTATACAAATTATCCTCTGGCACCAAAAAAACTGCCTTCCTGGCCACATCTTTGGCAACCAGCAGATCATACAAACAATCTTCAAAAAGAACCTTCCTTAAATCCTGCACAGCTAAAATCCCTGTTATCTCGTCCTTTTGGTTACGCACAGGAAAATAAAGCTCATTGGTGTTGGCAATAATATCAATTAAGGCCTTGAACGAAGTCCCTTCTTCCAGGATAGTCACCCTTCCGGGCTGATAAAAATCTTTGACCTGTAAATTCTCCAGGATATTTATCGTGGCATCGTCAATATGGGCAGGCGACTCAAATTTATTATCAACCTGATTTTCATAAAGGGAAATATTTCTATTTAAAACCAAGCACAAGGCTGATGCAAGCATCAAAGGAGCCAGCAAGCCATAACCTTGAGTTAGCTCGCAAACCATGATCAAAGGCCCGATAGGAGCATTGGCCACCCCGGCAAAAAAAGCAGCCATGCCCACCAAAACATAGC
The DNA here is from genome assembly GCF_982781345.1 of Desulfovulcanus sp. Classification (NCBI taxonomy): domain Bacteria; kingdom Pseudomonadati; phylum Thermodesulfobacteriota; class Desulfovibrionia; order Desulfovibrionales; family Desulfonauticaceae; genus Desulfovulcanus; species Desulfovulcanus sp. The sequence continues at coordinate 39,794 of NZ_CEYAEZ010000015.1, read as the reverse complement.
CACCAGGCTGAGTAACAATATTTGGGAAATATTGGTTTGCAGCATAGCCAACCATTCCTCCGGTCATCCCACCAACAAAAAGGGCCGGAGCAAACATACCCCCACTCATGCCTGAGCCGAGGGTGATGGATGTAGCCAAGGTCTTACCAAGGACGATTCCCAACATACTCACCAAGGTTAACTTGCCCAGAATGGCGAGTTCCAACCAGCCATAGCCTCCACACAGAACCTGCGGAAAAAGAACGCCCAAAACACCCATAATCAGGCCACCCAGACCCATAGTCCAGATAACGCCCCACTTATCCATTAACGGCCTGAAAAACTTATACTTTATAAAATAAAAGGAACGCACATAAAACCAGCCGGAAAGAGCACAGCATAGAGCCAGTATGGCATAAAAAGGAAGTTCCAGGGGATTGGAAAAGCTAAACCTGGGTATACCAAAGATTGGTTCTGTGCCAAAAACAAGAGTGAAAATAGAGTAGGCCACTACAGAAGAAATAACCGAAGGTAAAATTGCTTCGGCCTCAAAATCTTCCTTATAAATTACTTCCACAGCGGTTAAGGCGCCACCTAAAGGAGCTCTGAAAATGGCTCCCAAACCTCCGGCCGCGCCGGTTAAAAGCAAAATACGCCTTTCTTTTGGCGACAGTTTTAGTTTGTCTGCTAAAAAAGATCCCAACCCCGCACCTAAAAGAGAGATAGGGCCTTCTCGACCAGCACTACCTCCGGCCCCAATGGTCAGGATAGATGTTGCGCCCTTAATTAGTGCGACAAGCGGCTTTATTACCCCGCCCTGATTATGAAAGGCCTTGATCATGGAATCTGTGCCATCTGTCCCCCCATGAATACTTTCCGGAATAAATTTAGTCACTAAATATCCGGTAATAATCCCAACTAAAGAGGTAAAAATGGGGATCAGCCAGGGCCTATAGACAGATGCGTGGCCATGAAAAATTTCTTCCCCTGCCGGAGCTGGCAAATTAAATCCAGCTAACTTGTGCACCAATAAAAATTTTAGCCCCTCTACTCCGGCAAAAAATATAATGGCAAGAATGCCGGATATGACACCGGTCAGTGCCCCTAGAATCAGCCACCTTGCATTGGTTATAATTTGGTAAACCTTGACCGATTCTTGCCACAAGCGAATAAGTGGGAAAAAAATCTTTTTCATCAATGCAATTGTGCCTCTGGTGTATTTAAAATTTTTCGTCCCAATTCAATGTCAGCCTGAATTTGTTTTTTCAACGCATCCAATCCGGAAAACTTCTTTTCGGATCGAAGCCTTTGCACAAAATGCACTTTGATATCCTGATCATAAATATTTTGCTTGAAATCAAGAATATGTGCCTCAACAGACAAGTAGTCGTTGCCAAAAGTAGGATTATAGCCAATATTGGCCACGCCTTGCTTTATCAGACCTAAAACCTCCACCCAAACAGCATAAACGCCTGTTTTAGGAAACAGCTCATCTTTCAGACAAATATTTGCGGTAGGAAAGCCAAGCAAAGGCCCACCACGTTTTTGTCCGGATATAACCCTGCCTTGCACCCGGTAAAACCGGCCTAATAACTTTCTAGCTTCCCACACTTGCCCTGCTTGAACTAAATCTCTTATCCGAGTAGAACTAACGACAGCTCCATCGACCATTACCGGCGAAAGTTGTTCGACGATAAAACCAAATTTCTCTCCCAATCTTTTTAATAAATCGTAATTTCCTTTTCTACCTTTTCCAAAGGCATAATCATAGCCTATAATTAATTCTTTGACTTTTAATCCCTGAACCAAATACTTATAAACAAAATCCTCTGGCTCTAAGGCCGCCAATTCTTTAGTAAACTTTAAACACAAAACATAATCGACGCCTAATTTTGAGATAAGCTCTAATTTCTGTTCAGTAAGTGTAATGAACGGTGGAGTCTTTTTATCCACCAAAACTCGTAAAGGATGCGGGTCAAAGGTAATAACCACACTAGGAATATTCAAAATTCTGGCTCGATCTCGAACTCTGGCAATTAACTTCTGATGTCCTAAGTGAACACCGTCAAAATTACCAATAGTCGCGCAAGAAGCTTGTATTCTGTCCCTTAACTCATTGATATTCTTAACGACCATATACCAGCCTAGCCTCCGTATGCTGTTTGAAGATAGCAACAAAGAAAAGCTAACTCAAAAGACGCTTATCTTCAACTCATTGCTTGGTTTACAAAAAAATTGAGCCAAAAAAACTCTTGCCAATAAAAAACAAATTCCTTAATAAACACTTTCGCGCCGAAGTGGTGGAATTGGTAGACACGCTAGGTTCAGGGTCTAGTGGGGGGTTCCCCGTGGGAGTTCGAGTCTCCCCTTCGGCACCATAAGTTAATAAAAAAGGAGCCATCAGGCTCCTTTTTTTGTATTCTAGGCCCATAAGACTTTGTTGAATCGCATCATTTGATTGAACACTTGTCCTTTGCTGATGCAGGCAGAACTGGCGCTTCAAGAATGGCATCGGGTTCTTCGACCTCAAGGTCTCCTTGTAATAACATGCCCTGACATCACTAAAATATGTATACGATGGCTTAAATACACTTTATTGTATCCGATTAGACCAAAAATAAGTAAATTCGATTATACTCTTAAGATAATGGTATATTCCATAGAAATGTCTATGATATTAGAAGAATGAAACGTCTTTTATCAAAAAACGACTTTCAAATAGAATTTGCCTACAGCCCTTTTCCACGCAGAACAAGTCCTTCTTTTATTACCATAGCAAGAAAAATAACATGAGCCTACATTCCATCATTTTTCTAACTCAAGCCGGTCCAACTCTACCGAGCGTACGGTTTCGCGTCATACCTTATATAAAAGCGTGGCAGAAGACGAAACTCCAAATTAGCTATCTCCGTATTCCCAAAACCTTTTTAAAAAGAATTCCTTTTTATCTTTACCTACCAGCTGCCGACATAATAATTCTCCAAAAAAAACTTGTTTCCTCTATTGAACTAAAAATTTTAAGACAAAAAACAAAAAAACTTTGTTTCGACTTTGATGATGCCATCTGGACAAACCATCCCAGTGTGCTTGTAACCCCTAAAATACAACAAAAAAATGCTAGAAATCAAAAAAGATTGAAAGCTTTGGTCAAAAACGTAGATTTGGTTATATGTGGCAATGCTTATCTCAAAAGGGCCGTTGAACAAGAAGCAAAAGAAACTCTTATTTTGCCAACTCCCATTGATACCAGAAAATATCAGCCTAAAACTCTCTTCAAAAAAAAACAAAAACTGATTGTAGGCTGGATAGGCACAAATACGAACCTATACTTTTTAGAAAAAATAATGCCAACAATTTTAAGTCTTCAAGACATCCAACTCAAAATTATTTCCAATCAGATACCTATGGTATTGCCCAATGAGGTTGTATATGAAAAATGGAATGCCAGCCAGGAAGTAAAGCAAGTTTGCTCTTTTGATATAGGTCTCATGCCTCTAACAGATGATGCTTATACTCGTGGCAAATGCGGCTTTAAAATTTTACAATACATGGCTTGCGGCGTTGTACCAGTAGCTTCTGATGTAGGCTTTAACAGAGAAATTATCACTCACGGTCAGGATGGTTTTTTGGTGAAAAATGACAACGAGTGGCATCATTATATTGATATTCTGAAAAATCCCCATATAAGAAGCCAAATGGCTCTTAAAGCAAGACAAAAAGTTCTTGAAAACTTTGATATAACTGTATGTGCCAACCTTCTTCTAGGCCAACTCAAAGACCTCATGGCTCAAGCATAACTATAATTAAAAAGTCCCTTTGTTATCCCTCAAACAACTCCAGTCTCCGTCCCAAAGCTATCCCTTCCTCATCAACAACCACCTGAAAAGGATACGCCTTAACCCCGGCCTTTATAGCCTGCCAAAAAAGTTTGGCAAATTCCGGATCAATAAAATCAGCTGGGCCAAAACAGTTACAGTCAGGTCTTTGGATAAGATAAAAACAGGCTACTTGGTGTCCCTTTTTAGCAAGCCCGATTAACTCACGCAAATGCTTTCTGGCTCGCTCACTTTGGGCATCCGGAAAATAGGCCACATCATCTTCGACCAAGGTTACATTTTTGGCCTCGACCCACAAAACGCCCCCCGGACCCTCTAGTTTAGCATCTAGCCGACTCTGGTTTAGTTTTGCCTCAGGAATAAAGCGTTCATAAACAGCCCATTCAGGAATCAACTTATTTTCCCAAATAATCTTAAGCATTTTATTCGGCACCGAAGTATTTACTCCTACCCAGAAGTGCCCCATATAGATAAGCTCCAATGTATATGGCAATTTGCGCTTTGGATTCTTAGCAGGTGACAGGAGTAAAGTGCGACCTGCCTTAAGCAGACCCAACATAGACCCCGAATTATTTGTGTGCGCCCAAATATCCTGTCCATCTTTTGAGGCCAGGATGGTAAAACGCTTTATGCGGCGTACGAAACGGGCCTGGATACAGTCTTTTGGTAAAAACAATTTCTTTTTATTCATTTAGGAAACTCAGGTGTTGACTTTCTGTCATTATTTTGACAGCAACAATATGTTAACTAAATAAAATCCAGGAGAGATTATGTCACTTGATACAACAGGCATTATCGGCCAAAGCCCTGCCTTGCAAGAAGTATTTAAAATCCTGGCTAAAGTTGCCCCAACAGATACTACTGTCCTGGTTACTGGAGAATCAGGAACAGGAAAAGAATTGCTTGTCCGGGCTCTTCATAGGAATAGTCCCAGGGCAAATCAACCTTTTGTGCCTATAAATTGTGGAGCCATTCCTAAAGAACTTTTAGAGTCCGAACTCTTCGGCCATGAAAAGGGTGCATTTACCCATGCTATCAGGTCCAGGGCCGGCAGGTTCGAACTGGCTAATGGAGGCACCGTCTTTTTAGATGAAATCGGGGAAATGGATCTTAGCCTACAAGTAAAAATTTTAAGGGTTATTCAAGAAAAAGAATTTGAGCGAGTCGGAGGAACTAAAACCCAAAAAGTTGATGTACGCATTGTCGCTGCTACAAACAGAGACTTGGAAAAAGAAGTAGCCAAAGGTACATTTCGCGAAGATCTTTTTTACCGCCTCAATGTAATTCCGATTAGCCTGCCCCCTTTAAGAGAAAGGGGAGAAGATATTCTAATTTTGGCCGAATATTTTCTTGAAAAATTCTGCGCGCAAAAAGGCCGTGAAAACATGTCCATTTCTCCTGCCGCCAAGGAGCTCTTACTTAATTATCCCTGGCCAGGTAATGTCCGGGAACTGGAAAACTTCATGGAACGGCTGACTATCCTGTGTGAAAACACAGAGATTCAACCAGAAGACTTACCAAGAAAACTCCTTGAGGCCTCAGGGATTAAACCAAAACCAAAAACTTCGGCCTTTGCCTGGCCCCGACTTAAAGACATGCAAAACAACAAGATGAATTTAAAGGATTTTTTAGATAAGATTGAAGAAAACCTGCTCATCGAAGCCCTGAAACAGGCTCAAGGTGTTAAAAATAAGGCGGCTGAAATCCTCGGTATCAAGAGAACAACATTGATTGAAAAATTAAAAAAGAAAAAAATATCCTAATATTTTGCCTAAAAATTGCATACAATTTTAAACTTTGAATATTAAGAACTACATAGAAGAAATGATCTCAATTTTTACCAATCGTTTCAAGGTAAAGAATGGCAGTAGCTAACTTGCATTATAGAATAAAATCAACCCCCCTCCTTTTTATCGTGGTCTTGGGGATATTTCTTTGGGAAAGCCTGCTCCCAAAACAATGCGCTGCCTTGATCTATTATTGGGGCAAACACCCTCAAAATGAACGAATCGTCTTTAAGCTTGACCAAAAAAAACCAGAATTTAAATTAGAGAGAACAGCAAAAAAACAACTCACCCTTTTTTTACCACCGGATATATGGAAAAATGAACTTAAACCAACCCCTGTTGACCTATCCTTTTCTCGTTTGGTGGAAAAAATCATTATTTCCAAAAACGGTATTGAAATTATCACAAAACATCCCAATTTTGGCTTTATCACCTTTAACCTCGCCAAAGAGAAAAAAATCGTCCTGGATATCTTTTATGACCCTTTAGGAGCCAAATGGTCTCCACCACAAAAGCCTAAGAAAACCAAGAGGCAAAAAAAATCGACAAGTACGACCAAAACACAGCCAAAGTCTACTCCAAAGACCGCTGCTGACTCTGCCCAGGCTCACACACCAAAAACCAAACCAGGGCCTATCAAACGAAAAATTCAGGCCAAACCAAAACCACCAGAGCCACCAGAACACAACGCATCTGCCACACCTGTATCCAAGCCCATAACACCGGTTCCAAAACCAACCAAGGTGACAAACGCAACTGTCTCCAAAAGACCTAGCCAGGTCAAAAAAGAAGTACCTTATAAACTCAAGGCTAAAATAAAAAGAGTTCCTCCAGACCAAGCCCAGACCATACGTCCTCGATCTGCTCAAGAAGTGAAAGCCCCCGTTGAAACAGAGAAACCCAGTGTCCCAAAGGAGCAAGCAAAAAGTAAAACACAGGTACCCGTTCAACAAATCCCTGACACAGCAGCTGCTCCACCCGATTCCAGTAAGGCAACAGCACCAGAGAGCACAACCTCCGCAACAACAAAAGCAAACCAAAACGCAACTGCACAGCCTGATTATCAAGGCATACTTACCAACATTAGGGCAGCTATTGCCAATGGTGAACTCGATGCTGCGATGGAAACGCTAGTCCCCTTGGTTAATGACCCGCGCCTCCCTGAAGAACTCAAGGAAGAAGTACTTTATACACATGCTGATCTCCTTTTTCAAATAAACCGCAATAACCTGAAGGAAAATTTTTCCCAAGTTGTCGAAGCCTATGAACGAGCCATAAATTATGATCCCAAATCACCTAGACTCCCTTCTGCCTTGCTCAATTTAGGTTATGTCCACCTGACAGTTGGCAACATCCCGGAAGCGCGGGCCTATTTTAATCTTTTGCGCAAGAAATATCCTTATGATCCCGATATTCCCCTGACCTATTTTTATTGGGCTGATTTTTATTTTCGAAAAAAAGATTATCAAAAGGCTGCCGATGAATTTCAGTATATTATTCAAAAATATCCTGACCACCGTATAACGCAGCAAGCAGCAGTAGGCTTGGCCAAGAGCCTAAAACAACTTGAATTTTTCAAGCAGGCCTTAGATATCGTGGAATACATAGAACAAAGATGGCCCAGATACTACATTGATGACCCTGATTTTTTAATTTTGTCTGGTTACGTTGCTTATAAGAATAAAAAATATGACCGGGCCAAAGAGCGATTTTGGACTTATGTAAATCTGCTCCCGGATGGAGACAAGGCAGACATTGCTTTGGCCAGAATCGGCGACATCTATCTTCTTAAAGGTAAAAAACGGGCAGCCAAAGAAATTTATGAGAAAACATCCCAAAAATTTCCCGACCGGGAGGGCGGGCTAATAGCAGCTATGCGCCTTGCAGAGGAAGGAATTTATGACCAACCCAGTATAAAAGATATGTTTTCAGTCTTTGACCGGCCTTATACCCTGCGCCCCCAAAAAATTTATACTTTAATCAGTAATAAATATCCAGACAGCCCTCTAGCGCCTGTAGCCCTGATCAAATTGGCCATTTGGGAGTTATGGAACAAAAAAGAATTGCAGGCCTTAAAGACAATAGATAATTTTTTAAGCAGATATGGACAAAAAAAACTTCGCTCCAAGGCCCTGGATGTGGGAGTACAAGCCTTTGTTCAGCTAGTACACAGATATGTGCTGGAAAACAATTATAAGCAAATACTCAACGCGTGGACAAAGTATCCTTTTCTATCTCAAAATTTAACTAAAATAGACCCTGAAACCAGACTGGCCCTGGCCACAGCTTTTTTAAATAATAACCAGATCAACCAGGCCATCAAACTAGCACAACCTATATTAGACAAAAAAATTGTTAATCAAAACAGTTTCACGGCCCTGGCCCTACTCCTCAACATCTATTTTAAAACGGAAGATTGGAATAAAATTATAGAATTAGGAGAAAAGTGTAAGGATTGGTCCCTGCCTAAAAAGCAAAAACAGCAATTAAATTATGCTCTGGCCCTGGCTTATGAAAATTTGGACCAGCCCTCAAAGGCCATGCCATTGTGGAGAAAACTAGCTGCAGATATAGATCTCCCAGCTAAACAACGCGCTTATGCCTTGTATTTTCTAGCCCAAAATGCATTGTCCCAGGGAGATCTTGAGAATGTGTATATTTTCGCCCAGGAAGCCCTGTCCATTTTTCTAGAAAATAAAGACGACATCCCAAAAATTAAGTCTTGCCTTGACCTTTTAATCCAAGCTACGGAAAGGACTGGCCGTAAAAAAGAGGCCCTGGGCTGGGCCCTGGAATTGGCTACCTATATTAAGGAGGATGATCCCGACTGGCCAGCCTTCCAGTACCGTCTGGCCGGACTCTATAAATTAAATGGAGATACAGCCTCCTGGATCAAAATCTTAAACGAACTTATAAATAAAAAACCAAAAAGCCTGTTTAGCAAAATGGCCCAATCAGACCTGAATTCAGCCCAATTACTTAAGGAAGCCGAACAATACTTTGTTGAGTAGTTAAGTGGTTTAAGTAGTTGAGTAGTTGAATGATTGAGGTGAGGCAGCCCCATATCTTTGAGCGTTAATAGTAAACCATTCAGCCAAAAAGCCAGTAAACCAATAACAATTAGCCCCACTAGACTACTTAACTTAACCATGGAGGGAAAATGGACAGACAACCCATTGTTGCCGGCCAATTTTATCCAGGCACGCCCCGAACTCTTTATCAACAGGTACAGGAACTGCTCCAGGGTCAACCTGAGATCGATGAAAAGACCATTCTGGCCATGGTCCCCCATGCCGGATATATCTTCTCTGGTCCAGTAGCAGGAAAAACTTTATCCCAGGCCAATCTCGGCCAGACCATTGTCCTCTTAGGGCCCAACCATTCCGGTCACGGGGCCCGGCTTTCCCTTTGGCCCAATGGAAAATGGATAATTCCAGGCGGCTATTTTCAAGTAAATGAAAATTTGGCCCAGGAAATCGAAAAAATACCAGGTATAAGCTCTGATTATCAAGCCCACCTTTATGAACACTCCCTGGAGGTGATACTACCCTTTTTATGGGCCAAAAATAATAACATCCAGATTGTTCCCTTGAGTGTTTCCGAGTTTAATTTGGAAACTCTTCTCCAGGTGGGTCAGGAGCTAGCCCAGGCCATTTCTCGCTATACACAAAACTCTGGACTCAAACCAAGTGATGTCTCCCTGGTAGTAAGTTCAGACATGAGCCACTATGTTACTCATAAGCTGGCCCAAAAAAAGGATCAAAAGGCCATTGAGCAAATCCTAAACCTGGACCCCAGAGGGCTTTTTACCGTTGTCCAGCAAGAAAACATCTCTATGTGCGGAGTCTTGCCCATGACCATGGGCCTTGCGTGTGCCAAAAGTCTCGGAGCAACCAAAACAAGGCTTGTTGCCTATGCAACTTCTGGTGAAGTTAGTGGTGATTATGATCAGGTGGTTGGTTATGCTGGAATTTTGGTTGGTTGAATAGGTGAATAGCAAGGGCGGATTATCTATCCGCCCTTGTGTTTGTCGAGTAAAAAAATGGCTAACTTGACCTCTTAACCTTTTTACTTTTGCCTTAACTTAAAGGATTGAACAGTATTGAGCAAAAGTTGAGCAATGGTCATTGGACCGACCCCTCCAGGTACCGGGGTAATGGCCGAGACTATATCTTTCAAGTTTTCAAAGTCACAATCCCCAACCAGGCCTTCTTCTGTTCTGTTTATACCAACATCAACTACTACTGCCCCCGGCTTGACCATTTCCCTAGTCACAAACTTAGCACGCCCCACAGCTGCAAAAACAAAGTCCGCCTGGCTGACCTCCGAGGCTATATCCTGCGTGCGAGAATGACAGATTGTGACTGTAGCATTGTCCTGTAAGAGCATCAGAGCTAACGGTTTGCCAACAATATTACTCCGACCGATGACAACGGCCTTTTTGCCCTGAACACTCAAGTCGTAGCGCTTAAGCAAGGTCATTATTCCGGCAGGAGTACATGAGCGTAAACCATCTAGACCCAGAGTCAATTTTCCTACATTTACAGGATGAAAACCATCCACATCTTTTTCGGGCAAGATAAGTTCCAGGCACCTCTGGCTGTCCAATCCTTTGGGCAGAGGAAGCTGGAGTAAAATTCCATCAACCTCAGGATCCTCATTTAAGGCGCAAATCTTATCCTCCAACTCGACTTGAGTTATCTCCGCTGGCAGATGAAACCCTTTGGAGATAATCCCCACCTCGGCACAGGCCTTTTCCTTGTTGCGCACATAAACCTGGGAGGCTGGATCTTCACCGACCAGAATAACCGCCAGCCCGGGAGTGCGACCAGCCTGTGATTTTAGCTGAGCAATCTCCTCTTTTAATTCCTGTCTAATCTGTGCTGCTGTTTCCTTACCATTTAATATTTTCATAACCACCTCTTTTGTTGTTCAATGTTCAACGTTCAAGGTTCGATGTTCAACGTTTGACGTAGATTTCTGTTCACTGTCTACTGATTTTAGTGTCTGTTCACTGATCACTGTTCACTAACTCAACTGGCTCGCCATAGCCGGACCAAAGTAAATAGCCTGCTCATCAAGTTCCTCCTCAATGCGCAAAAGCTGGTTGTATTTGGCCAGGCGGTCGCTACGACAAAGCGAGCCGGTCTTGATCTGACCAGCATTCATGGCCACAGCCAGATCAGCGATAAAAGTATCCTCTGTTTCTCCTGAACGATGAGAAATAACAGTAGTGTAAGAAGCCTCTTTGGCCATCTCAATGGTATCCAAAGTTTCTGTTAACGTTCCGATCTGATTTAATTTAATCAAAATAGAGTTGCCAACACCCTGCATGATCCCCTCGGCCAACAAGGACGGATTGGTGACAAAAATATCATCGCCCACCAATTGGACTTTATTTTCCAGGGCTAAAGTCATAGCCTTCCAGCCTTCCCAGTCATTTTCCGCCAGCCCATCTTCAATACTAATCAATGGATAGGCAGCAATAATTTCTTTGTAATAATCAATAAGCTCGTCAGCAGTAAAAACCTTACCTTCTCCCTGAAGGTTATACTTACCATCCTGATAAAACTCTGTTGCTGCCGCATCAATGGCCAGGCCAACTTCTGAACCGGGCTGATAACCTGCCTCCTCTATAGCCTTTATAATATAATCAAATGCCTGGCGATTACTCTTTAAGTTTGGAGCAAAGCCACCCTCATCACCAACGGCTGTAGAGAGCCCATCCTTGGCTAAAATACTTTTCAGGGCGTGGAATATTTCAGCCCCCATGCGCAAGGCATCTCTAAAGGTAGCCGCTGCCAAGGGCATAATCATAAATTCCTGGATATCCAGATTGTTGGGTGCATGCACCCCACCATTTAAAATATTCATCAAGGGAACAGGCAAGACTTTGGCATTTACCCCGCCAATGTATTGATACAAAGGGAGTCCGAGAAAATTGGCTGCTGCTCTGGCTGTAGCTAACGAAACACCCAAAATAGCATTTGCCCCAAGCTTTGACTTGTTTTCAGTGCCATCTAAGTCAATGAGCATTTCATCGATTTCAACCTGACGCAAAGCATCATAGCCTATAATTTCGTCAGCTATTTCTTCAAGCACATTGGCCACTGCCTTGCTCACGCCTTTGCCGCCATACCTGGACTTATCCTGATCACGTAGCTCTAAGGCTTCCTTGGAGCCAGTAGATGCCCCGGAAGGCACTGCTGCACGTCCAAACACACCAGATTCCAAAACAACTTCCACCTCAACAGTGGGATTACCCCTGGAGTCCAAAATCTCCCTAGCCCAGATATCGGTAATAATACTCATCTCTATTCTCCTTTTTTATATTAAAGTTTGTAATTTGCAGTGGGAAAACCAAGGTTAAAAGATCAAAAAGTAAGGACGTCCTGAATGAAATCCCCCATTATGCTCTGCCTGCAAGCAATATATAGATGGGTCCATGAGTTTGCACCTGCATGAAAGAATCCAAAGCTGAAAATAATTATGAAAACTTGCCCTCTTAAATATGGTTTGGCTACAGACTCTCTAGCCTTTTTCAATATAATAAGCCATCTTTAAACCATGAAAAAGAAGATCCGGACGGACTTCCTGAATTTTAATGCATACACTAGCAATTTTATCGGCAAACCCGCCAGTGGCCAGGATAAAAACATCTTCACCTAACTTTCTTTCCAACTTACTAACCAATCCATCAACAAGGGAAGCGAAACCAAAAATAATCCCCTGGCTTAAGCTGTCTTTTGTACTCCGACCTATTTCAAGGTCTTTATTTTGTATATCCAAATTGATTTGGGGGAGCTTGGCTGTCTGCGTACTCAGGGCCTTGATTGAAGACAAAACTCCAGGACAAATCAAACCGCCAAGATAATCCTGTTCATATACGCAATCAAAGGTCGTCGCTGTACCGAAATCAACAACTATAAGCCCTTTATTAACATATAACTTTCTTGCGGCAAAAGCGCAGATTAGCCTGTCTGCCCCTACCTCATTGGGACGTGAGTATTTATTTTGCAACCCCAAAGAAATGTCATTCGGGACAAAATAAACAGGACAATGACAAAATCTTTGCCCGGCTTGTTTGAGCAAACTGTCCATAAGCGGAACTACAGAGGAAACAACCCAGGCCTGAATGCTCCCTGGTTCCACCCGATTAAACTGAAGCATCTGTAAAATTTTCAGACCCAGCGAGTCAGATGTCTCAGAGATATTCGTGGGCAAAACAAAACCACCCAAAATATTATCCCTATCTGCCAGGCCAAATTTTATATTTGTATTCCCTACATCAATTAATAATATCATTATTGAAATTTACTAGGTTTAAGTTCAAGGTAGCAGGCTCAAAGTTTAGAAATAACGTTGCAAACTAAACTCCAAGAAGCCCATGCTCGACCGGACAGGCCGCCCTTACAAGCTCAAAAAAACTCAATGTACTCAATTTGCCGCGCAACATATTGCTCCTAAATTGAGCTATTTTTTTACAGTTCAAACTTTGAGATTGCTTCGTCGCTTCGCTCACGCTCGCTCCTCGCAATGACAGGATGAGCGCGAAGTCATTGCGAGGGCAGCAAAGCTGCCCGTGGCAATCTCACCCATTGGGTGAGAATCGTCGGTGGCTCAAAATCGACTTTTATTCCAATGTGTTTAAAAATTAAAAATTGCTCAACTGCTCACAATTCAATTATTCCACGGAGTAACATCAACAAACTTCTTGTGCTCCGCTGACCTTGATTTCATTGTGCAAAGGATCAACTCTGCCCAGTCTTAGTTTAAATTTTTGTCCGATTCTGACTTTATCCCCTATAATATTGCGCGCAACGCGCACTAATATCTGCTCTCGAGGCAAAGATAACACAACTAACGGTCCGGATTTATCTACAACAACCCCTGTCCAGTTCATCTCCTTAGCCTTTTGCTGAAAATAGACCAACTTCCAGTATCTTGGCCGAAATCTTTGTACTTGGCTCACCGCACCCTGACGAGAATTCAAATAGGGAAGTAACTTTTCCAATTCTTCCTTTGACCACAACGGGATGTTTTTTTGCAAAAAAGTAATGGTCTGGGCCAGATTTAAGAAATCAACATAGCGTCGTAAAGGAGAAGTGATGGGAGCATAAGCGGCAACGGCCAGGCTACGATGAGGCTTAGGGGTAACTTCAGTAATAGTGGCACCCATAGCCTTAACCAAAGGATAAATTTCTTCCGCCTTTGTCCACACTCCCCCGCTTTGTTCCGGCAAAACAATATCCTGAGTACGGTATAAAAAAGGCACTGATTTATCCATGGCCCATAAGCCCATGGCCATATTAGCCAGAATCATGAACTCAGATACAATAAGTTGGGCCCGCGCATAAAAGGGTTTATCCTGTAAATCAACAACAACTTTACCGTCCCTGTCCTGAAGGACAATCTCCGGTTCTGCCTGCTCAATGACAACAGCCCCATTGTCCAGACGATTCTGCCTAAGGATACGAGCAAGTCCCAGAGCCTGTTCGAGCATCTGGTCTTGCTTTTCAACCAAAATTTTCTCAACCTGAGAATAGGTTAAATTTTTCTGTACCCTTATCCAGGCAAACTCAGGTTTAAATTCAACTATTCTCCCCTGCTCATCCACAATAAAATCTAGCAAGAGAGAAGGCTTGGTTTCGCCTTGCTTTAAACTAAAAGTCTGCGTAGCCAGCTCCACAGGCAGCATGTGGCTAGTACCTTCAGGCAGATAGAGACTGCTCACCCTATGCATCACGGCCCGGTCCAGCTCAGAGCCGAATTCCCAACCCAAAATCGGACAGGCCAAGGCCAATTTCAAACGAAAACCTGTATCCTGTCTTGCTACATAAAAGGCATCATCAATATCTTTTGTGGATTCTGAGTCAATACTGACTAATTCGCTCAGAGCAGGTTCCTTTATATCCTGGGAAATTTTCTTTTTAATCTGTTCAATCTGCCCGGCATACTTATCTTCCCATGATCTACCCCAGTCATACTCGGCCTGATCTAGCAGGTAGTTATAATGTTTAGGAAGTATGCCCCACTCTTGCGCTAAAACAAGCGGTAGCAAAGGATCATCGGGCAGTCCGCGAGATATCTGCTTCCAAATTTTCTCACTTTCCCGATCCTCAGGGTCCTTAATTCTCTTTAATAAAAGTTCTTTTATCTGTTCCCTTATTTCAGGATCATCAGGCGGTACAACTTTTTTTTGCTTTCCTACATTTTGCCATAGTGTCTTTAAAAAATCTTGTCCCAGGCTGACTAATTTTTCCCTTAAGGCAGCTTGTCTTAATTGTTCAACTCTTTTTTGGACAACCTCCTGACTGTAAACCTCAAAGTCAGGAGGGTTAAACTTGAAATGCGTTTTGGCTCCGAGCATGGCCCGTCCCAGAGCCGCTATCTGATCTATGGATGGTTCTTCCCAGATAAGACTTGCAAACCAAAAGATAGAAGCCTGTGTAATTTCTCCCTGGGCCAATTCCCAGACTTCCAGGACATCAATCTCCTTGGTCAATTTTTCGCGTCTGGACTGGTGTTTCTTCAGGTTATCTAGAATATCCTGCCTGGACAATGAATCAGAATATGCCGGACCAACCCAGGGCAATACCCTGGAACCCGGCAACTTCATTTCTCTTTGATTAACATTAAAGACCCTGAGCCGGGAGCTTTGCACGTCCAAAACCCAAGCTATCTGAGCCTGATTGTTCTGCAAATATTCGACTACTGCTCCTGGCTGAATTGAGGACTGAGGAAACAGGGCTGAGGTCTGAGCGTTATGGACCGAATTTTTATCAGTATTGCCCTGATTTCTATAATTAACCATAAATCTACCCCTTTATTCCCACCTAAACCCAACTAATTGCTCAACTCTTATCTTGCTCCTCTCTATCAATATCCCGCTCTGAGTTCTGAGCCCATCATACATCACTCAGTCCTCAACCCTGATTCTCTTAATGTTTAAATGAGCGCTGCCCGGTAAATACCATAGCCACCTGTGGTTCAGCCTGATTAACAGCTTGAATAACCTCAAAGTCACGAATAGAGCCTCCTGGCTGAGCAATGGCAGTTATGCCCTGCTCAATGGCTACGTCTACTCCGTCCCTAAAAGGGAAAAAACCATCAGAAACCATGACAGAACCTGGCAGTCCGCCCTTGTGAGCTTTGGTTCTCTCCTGGATATCTTCCAAGACCTTGGCTGCCTCCGGATCATTTTTGGCCTTTAATTTTAATTCATACAGTGAAAGGCCATGTTCACTAAAAGCCAGATTATCAGCGTACTTGGTATAGGCTTTATGGATAGTCAGTTCCACACAGCCAACCCGATCCTGCTCTCCAGTGCCTATGGCCACTGTCTGACCATCCCGGGCAAAAATTACAGAGTTGGAAGTCACTCCTGCCTCCACTGCCCACGCAAAGATCAAGTCATCCATCTCGCGAGAATCAGGTTTCCTGGCCATGACCACCTGCCCATCTTTTTCCGCAGAAGCAGGAATAAAGTCATCTGCACTTAAAATTTTGTTCCGGAATGAAAATTGGGCAATAATCCCGCCATCAACCAATGATTTGAGGTCCAAAAAAGGCGTGTTCACTAATTTTTCTAATTCAGCGAGGCCTGGTATTTCCAGTATACGTAAATTTTTCTTTGTCTTTAAGACATCAATTGCCCCCGGTTCATAAGCAGGCGCTGCTACCACCTCAAAATAATATTTAGTCATAAACTCGGCACACTCTTTAGGTAACGGCCTATTAACAACAACAGCACCACCAAACGCAGCAATGCGATCCGCAAAATAGGCCTTGCTCAATGCTTCTTCCAAGCCTTGTTCCGACCAGGCAGCTCCGCACGGGTTGTTGTGTTTTAATATGACCGCAGCCGGCTTTCTGGTCAAATATTGCAAGATGTTAATACCATTATCCACATCGGTGAGATTGATCTTGCCCGGATGTTTTCCCGATTGAATTAGATTTTCTTCTTTGAGACTGGAAACCAGTCCGGCACCCGGAGAACGAAATTTCACTCCTCCAAGCTCTAGATCGCCTTCAACCAATTCATATAAAGCTGCGGGCTGATCAGGATTTTCCCCGTACCTTAGGCCCTTTTCCTCTCCTTCAATAACCCAGGATCTTCTCACAAATTTCAAGACTTGATCTCCTAAAGTTAAACTCATCTCCGAGGGAAAAGGATCTTTGACAACTGTCTTATACATTTCCTTGATATTTTTCATACTTTCCTCCAATATTTTGAGTTTATCTCGCCAAAGGCGAGCTAGTATAACAAACTTGTGAACTATATACCTTATTGCTAACTTGTAAGATTTTTTTGCAATTTAAAGTTTGGGATTGCTTCGCTCGCTCAAGCTCGCTCCTCGCAATGACATAGCGCACATCCTATAGTCATTTAGTAAATTGGATTTATTAACATTTTATCCTCTGCATTTACCCTATTAAATCACGCTTGACCAAAAGCTCTAAGCATTGCAGAATCAGCGCCTTAGCAAAAGTGCTTCTATCATAGGCCTTCCTGCTGGGCAAATCGAAAATGGGTGCATTGAGTGTTGCGGTACTTCCCGGCGGGTTTGAAATTTATTGTTAGGATACCTCGGTGTGAATATCCACGTAAAAAGTCAATCTGGAGAAAAAATGGATAAGATGTTACGCAACTTAGCAGAAAAATTAAACCAGTTGGATGAAGCCTCACTCATGTCATTGTGGGAAAAATACTATGAACGGGTAAAAATCTTTTCCCCCAGCAAAAGGTGGGAAGAAGATGTGCTTATCCTGTCTATGATTCAGTCTGTACGCTGGAAAAATCAGCTATTTAACCACCTCTGGGCCAAACCGGACAATAAACACACCAGCGAGGAAAAAAATGACTCTCCTCCATCAGTTGGGCCAGTCCGGGGGAACAAAGTCAAGAAAGCTGGCAAGGTGCTTAGCTTCAGGTCGCCCCAGAACGACTAATCCATGTAAAATATAATAATAATATCGAATGCTCTGAACATAGTCTACAGCTTCAAATCCCCGGCAATAACCTCTTTTTACGGTTCGATAGTATTTTTTATAGCTAAGAAGGGGAAATACTTCCTTCAAGCCCATCCAACTAAGATGGTCTTTTTTGAGCCGCTTTGCCAGATCCATGGCATCATATAGATGACCTGGCCCTTGATTATACGCGGCTAAAGCAAAAAACCACCTGTCCCACCCATTAACACCCTTTTCTCTTATTATTTTATTCCCAAGAAATCTCAAATACTTAGCCCCACCCAGAATACTCTGTTTAGGATCAATACGATTAGAAATACCTACATAACTGGCTGTATCTAAGCTTAACTGCAAGAGTCCGCGTACACCTGTTTTACTTTTTGCCCTGGGATTAAAATGAGACTCTTGGTAGATCATGGCCACAAGAAGAAGTGGGTCTATATTGTATAGTCTTGCTGCTTCCAGGATATACTGATCATATTTTGGCAAAACCAACTCTACAATATCCATAAGATGATCTAATTCATAATAATCGATTCTTGATGGAAAAAAACCATAGTACTTTTCTTTTAAACGAAAAAATTCTCTGCTGCCAAAAAAATCATCCCAAAATGCTGTTAACATGCTATTCAGTTCACTATAACGTGTAGACCAACACCATTTATAGTCAAATATGTCATCGAACGAATAGGTTTTTCTTACGTCTATAAAATATGGATGCCAGTGATTAAAACTTATTCTATCGGTCAGTGCAAAACGGGCCTTGTTTTCAGTTATGGCTTGATACAACTTTTCCATTTTCGGGATTAATCGTTTCGCCTTTATGGAACAAGATAGTTTCTTTTGATATGAGATTAATTTTTTTTCAAAAATCTCTTTATCAGGAATAAACACTACGACTCTACACAATTCGTCAGGCCGACGAAGAGGAAAACGAAATCTGTTGTGGACAACGATAAAATTATTACTCAAGTAAGCCGGGCCAAATCTAATTCTGTCGTCCTGAAACTCTTCCTTTGTTGTCAGACCAATAAATAAATCAGCAAGTCCAAGACGAAGTTTTTTTAGCCCCTCTTCTAAATTCTCTACTTTACTCCACGTAGCCTTAAGACCATTTTGGTGACAAAAAATATCCACTAGCTCCTGTTCCAGACCAGGACCATAAGGGTAAAGTCTAGACTTTACCCTTTCGGAATCAAGATAAACAATCCGCAAAGTTTTTTTGGGCCAATAATAAAGCTGGTAATAAATATGTCCAAAAATAAGAACTAATTGTATAAAAATCAAAAGAAGCAAAAGCTTTTGTGCGCTTAGTGACTTTTTGGACATATATTAACCTTTTTAACAAAATCCCGCCAAATGCGGGAGGAAGAATAATATGAAAAATTCGGAGAAAATTCTTCGCCTCGCTCAGAAATTACTTTAGCCATAGCTTACGGTATAGGTGGTTGTCCAATAATCATCTCTCCTCCCCCCATAAAACCATTGTGTCCTAACCTTCCTTAAGAGTCTGTGGCCAAACCCCATTTTGACCACCAGATTGAAAATCCTGGTTTCTTGAAAGCATTGCAAAGGGCTGGGTAAGCCATCTTGACGAAGCTTGCGGAAAGACAGAGCATCGGGGTAAATGGGCTAAATGTTTTGCGGGATTGACCATAACTATCGACAATAAAAAGAATCTTCATTTATCCTAAACGTCCCATTATGCTCTGCCCGCAAGCAAGCTATAGATGGGTCCAGGCATTTGCACCAGCATGAAAGAAATCAGGATTGAAAAAAATAAAAATTGTCCTCTGAGTAAAGTTTGGCCACAGACTCTTAATAAGTAAATTAAAAAGTTTATATCAATAAAGTTCCAACTTGCTTAAGAAATGGAACCTTGCTATTTTTACAGTAAAATAACCTCTTTTAACAAAGAAGGAGGACGCAGATATGCAATTTCAAAAACTGTCTTTTGCTATGCTGACAATATTCATGATAACCTTCTTGATTTTCCTTGGTGGATATGCTGGGGCTGCAGATCTTGATGAGATAAAAAAAAGAGGAGTCTTGAAACATCTGGGAGTACCCTATGCCAATTTTGTTACAGGCATGGGGGATGGTTTAGATGCAGAACTTGTTCAACTTTTTGCTAAAGATTTAGGTTTAGCATACCAATATGTCAAGACATCCTGGGACATGGTGATACCTGATCTTATTGGTAAAAAAGTCAAACCAAAGGGCAATGATGTAGAAATGCTGGATCAAACTCCAATACGGGGGGATATAGCCGCCAATGGTCTAACAATGCTTCCCTGGCGAGAAAAAATTGTTCTATTTTCTGACCCTATTTTTCCCACACAAGTATGGCTCATAGTAAGGTCCGACTCGGATATTTCTCCAATTACTCCTACTGGTGACATTGCCAAAGATATCGCTGCGGTCAAGGCAAAACTTCAGGGACGAACTGTTTTGGGCAAATCAGGAACCTGTCTTGATGGCAGTCTATATAAACTTGAACAGGCAGGAGCCAAATTTATCCATTTCCCGGGACAATTAAACGACTTGGCCTATGCTGTCATCAAAGGCGAGGCAGAAGCCGCGCTTTTAGATGTACCTGATGCCCTGATAGCCTTGGAAAATTGGGCGGGACAAATCAAAGTTGTTGGCCCGATCTCTCCACCTCAAAGGATGGCCACTGCATTCCCCAAGGATGCCCCAAAACTGCGGCAAGCCTACAATCAATTTCTAGACAAATGTAAAAAAGATGGGACTTATATCCGGCTAGTCAAAAAGTATTATCCGGTCGTGTTTGAATATTATCCTGAATTTTTTAATGATCTTCTTCAGGCTAATAAGTAAAAAATGAGTCCATTACGATTTATCGATTTAAAGACCAACACACATTTCCATCGGCAGAACATACTCCTTTATTTTTTGCCTGTGCTGGCGGGACTGATTCTTTTTGGTTATGTTTGGTTCCTGATTCATCTCGTTTACACCTCTCACATCCGTTTACAGTTATTTGCACTTGATCGCTTTCAGGCTGAAGTTGATGATCGCGCTCATAACCTCGGTTACTTTTTATGTGAGCGCAAAGAGGATTTGCAGGTCCTGGCAATGGACAGGACCATACGTGCCTATTTTCAAAATAAGGCCCTCGGCATGACCATGGTCTACGGACTCAGGGGCAGTCTCTATAATATAAATGCAAAATTTAAAAAATATGTGCAGGAAAGGACTTTTAATGGTAAAAGTATTTATACTCGGATTGTCCTAGTTGACTCAGATGGCATAATTCTGGCGGATACAAAATGCAGTGACAATAAAAATCTAGGTAAGCTCAAATGGAATAAATCATTCCTCGGTAAAGAAAAAAATATATTTATCGCCCCTGATCAGGACAACAAAAATTTTCTGTTTGTCTCAGCCCCGTGTATGGTCAAAGATAAATTAAAAGGCCGAGTTATGGCCTGGATTAATTTTCAAACTATTTTTGAAAACTTTTTAAAGGAATATACTTCCCGTATTCAATCCAATAATACCAAACAAAGACTTGCAGCTATAGTTTCCGGCTCTGAAACAATTTTTCTATTTGATCCAGCTGGTAATAATTTCCGTAAAATTTTAAAATTTGTTCCTTTGAAAGAACGAAAATCAGGTGAAGAATGGTATGAATCAAACGAAAATAATGAGCCTACAACCATAGATAAATTGCCAACAAAAAAAGAATTTTGGGTAAAACTTGTACCAGGCAACCAAGACTCAATAATTTATGGTTCACTCGTTCCCAGCACACCATTTTCTTTATTTGAAATAGTAGATGCTGATCAAGTTATTGGTCCCTTCAAGCAAAAAGGACTTCTCACAGGACTGATTCTATTGTCGACAGGCATATTAGGAGGAATAATTTTTGCGATTGTTATAAGTATCAGACAGTCAGCCATAAATGCGAGGTACCAGGAAGCTTCAACACAAAGAAAATTTTTGGAGGAGAAGAACAAAGAATTGGAGGAACAAATAGAGATAAGAAAAAAGACAGAAATGCAACTTATTGCTGCCAAATCAGAAGCAGAACAAGCAGCCAAAAACCTCTCCTCTGCACTTAAGGAATCTGAACAATTAAGACAACAGGCCGAGGCAGCTACCAAGGCAAAAAGCCAGTTTTTGGCTAATATGAGCCATGAATTGCGCACCCCGATGAACGGTGTCATTGGCATGATCGATCTTGTCATGGACACTGACCTTTCACAAGAGCAAAGAGATTTTCTGAAAATGGCCAAATCATCGGCCTATAGTCTTTTAAAAATATTAAACGATATCCTGGACTTTTCAAAAATAGAGGCAGGTAAATTGAATTTGGAAAAAAATAAATTTTCCATCAAAGATACCATAGCCTCAACCGTCAAACCATTTGCTATCCTTGCTGCTAAAAAAGGACTGAAACTTAATTATAATATAGATTTTCAAGTGCCAGACCTCATCATAGGCGATCAGGTAAGACTGATGCAGGTCATAAATAATTTAGTCAACAATGCCATCAAATTTACAGAAAAAGGTGAAATAAACCTTACAGTGACTCTAAAAGCCAGACAAAAAGAAAAACAAGGAGAAAAAGCAATTATCCTTTTTACGATCAAGGATACTGGCATAGGTATCCCAAAAGATAAAATGGAGACTATCTTTGATAGTTTTTCGCAGGCTGATAATAGCATTACGAGAAAATATGGTGGAACCGGTCTTGGAATAACAATATGTAAACAATTAGTAGAGCTTATGGGTGGAAGCATCTCGCTTGAAAGCGAATTGGGCAAAGGAACTACTGTAAAATTTGCAATACCTTTTCTCATTGCCTCAAAATCCGAAAAAAATACTAAAGACAACAAAGGCGAAGATAATTATATTAAAGGAGAAGACAAAAGATCTATAGATTTTTCAAAATATAAGATTCTTTTAGTCGAAGATAATCTGATTAATCAAAAGCTGGCTAAGATCATTCTTGAAAAATGGGGATTTAATGTAGTTGTTGCTGAAAACGGGAAAAAAGCGCTAGATATATTAGAAAATGAAAAATTTGATCTCATTTTAATGGACTGTCAAATGCCAGAGCTGGATGGATTCGAAACTACAAAAGCCATTCGCAAAAAAGAATCTAAAACAGGGGATCATATCCCTATTATAGCCATGACCGCCCTTGCGATGCAGACAGACAAAGAACGTTGTCTTAAGGCAGGAATGGACGACTATACCACAAAACCAATCAAGCAGGATCAACTCTTAAAAGTAATCACAGAAATATTGAACAAACAAGAAGGATAGCCCGGCATGTTATCTTGTTAAAATTTTGAAAAATGTTTTTTTACAATGACATCTATAATTTCACATTAAGCACTCCAATCTAGAGATAGGTTCCTATTTAAAAATATTTGCAGGTGTACTATGAAACAGAAAATTTTAAACCTGCTATTAGTTGAAGATAGCTTGATAGATGCAAAAATTATTTTATCGATGCTATCAAAAATTGAGTACACAAACTTTAAAACAGATCACGTTGAAACGCTTGCAGATGCCAAAAAATATTTGCAAAAGAAAAAATTTGACCTGATAATTCTTGACCTGATGCTTCCCGATTCTGATGCTTTAGATACTTTTAACACAATTAAAACAAAAAGCTGTGGTACACCTATAATAATTTTAACAAGTATCGATGATAATGACAATGCATTAAATAGTCTGGCTAATGGAGCTCAGGATTATCTCATTAAAGGATGTCTGCGAAAGGATTTATTATCACATTCTATTTTATATGCTATTGAAAGAAATCAATTAATGCTGAAATTAAAGAATAAATTAAAAGAACTCGATCTATTAAAAACACGTCTTGAATACATTATCCAATCAAATCCAGCAGTAATTTACACAAAAAACATTGATAAAATGCATGATTTTGTGTTTATCAGTGAAAACATGAAAAAAATATTTGGATATGATCCGGAGCAATTTATCAAGGATCAAAGTTTATGGCAAAAAAATATCCACCCTGAGGATTTATCAAGAATAAAACCACAGATGGAATCATTATCTTTAAAGCGTTGTTACATTTGTGAATACCGTTTTCAGCATAAAAACGGGGAATGGAGATGGGTGCATGATGAAGCACGTGTAGCAAGGGATGAAGAAGGTAAAGACACTGAAGTAGTTGGTTATCTAGCAGATATTACAGAACGCAAACAACTAGATGAGAATATTAAACATTATGCCATGTATGATCAGCTGACCGACCTGCCAAATCGGAGACTGTTTATGGATCGCGCAGAACAGGCAATTGCCAGGGCAAGGCGTGAACAAAAAGGTTTTGCTTTGCTTTATATAGATCTGGATAAATTCAAGCCCATAAATGACACTTTTGGCCATACAGCCGGTGACGCTGTCTTACAGGAAGTAGCCTCTAGAATGAAAGCCATGGTGCGCTCAACAGATACAGTAGCAAGGATTGGTGGAGACGAGTTTGCAATAATTCTCCAGGACCTAGAAAACATTAAATATGCTGGCATTGTGGCCCAAAAATTAATCAACAGTATTATTAAGCCAATTTCACTTAACAAAAATAGTTGTTCCGTTGGGGCAAGTATTGGTATAAGCTATTATCCTATAATAGCTTCTGATATAGACACATTATTGTTAACCGCCGATAATTCCATGTATAAAGCCAAATTAAAAGGTGGGAATAGATTTGAATATTCCGTGGCATCATCCAGTAAATAAAAATTTTGAGGTTTAAAATTCGACTCAATCCTTTCCAATTGACTTCATAAATTTATTTTTTTACGAAACCTTGCCATTTGCTCAAATTATGTTCATCTTCTCC
Organism: Desulfovulcanus sp.; assembly: GCF_982781345.1. Taxonomy (NCBI): domain Bacteria; kingdom Pseudomonadati; phylum Thermodesulfobacteriota; class Desulfovibrionia; order Desulfovibrionales; family Desulfonauticaceae; genus Desulfovulcanus; species Desulfovulcanus sp. The sequence continues at coordinate 15,372 of NZ_CEYAEZ010000015.1, read as the reverse complement.
TGTTTTGAGTCCCTGGCCAAAGTTCAAATTGTGGAGGAAAGCATGGCTAATCTAGTCGTTATGGGTGCCCAATGGGGCGACGAAGGTAAAGGAAAAATAGTTGATCTATTAACCCGGGAAGCTGATTTAATAGTCCGCTTTCAAGGTGGAAACAATGCCGGTCACACCCTTGTTGTTGGTGAAAAGACCTTTATTTTACATTTGATTCCTTCTGGAATTCTGCATAAAGATAAAAAATGTCTTATTGGCAACGGAGTTGTCCTGGACCCGGAAATTTTATGCCAGGAAATTGACAATTTATCTGCTAATGGCATTGAAGTGACTCCGGAGAGGTTAGTTATCAGCAAAAAAACCCATCTCATTATGCCTTACCATAAGTTGTTGGATGCCGCACGCGAGGCCTTTAAATCCGGTGAAGATAAAATTGGAACAACAGGAAGGGGTATCGGACCATGTTATGAAGACAAAATGGCTCGCATTGGTATTCGGGCCGGTGATCTTACCAAGCTCGAACTTTTGCGCTCCAAAATTAAAAAGGCATTATTAGAAAAAAATGTTATTCTTAAAGAATTATATAATCGTGAGCCGTTAGACCCTGAAGAGGTATTTAAGCAGATCGAACCTCTGGCAATAAGACTAACTCCTTATTTGGGCGATGTGAGTGCTGAAATTCAGAATGCCAATAACGAGCAAAAAGCTGTTCTCTTTGAAGGGGCACAGGGTACGCATTTAGATATTGACCATGGCACTTATCCCTTTGTTACCTCTTCCAATACTGTTGCAGGAAATGCATCAGCCGGGGCAGGCACTTCACCACGGGCTCTGAAAAAAATCGTTGCCGTGGTCAAAGCCTATACCACCAGAGTGGGCAGTGGACCTTTTCCCACTGAAGAAAAAAATGAACACGGCGATTATATGCAGCAAAAAGGATCAGAGTTTGGAGCCACCACTGGGCGAAAAAGAAGATGTGGATGGCTAGATCTGGTTATCTTACGGGAATCAGTGCGTCTTAATGGGCCAACCGATATCGCTCTGACCAAACTGGATGTCCTGGGTGGACTTGAGGAGATAAAACTCTGCACTGCTTATAAATACAAAGGGCAAACAATCTATTATCCTCCCCAGGAAGAAAACAGTCTCGCAGAAGTAGAACCTATCTACGAAACCGTTCCTGGCTGGAAAGAGGATATAAGCACTTGTCAAACATTTGATGAGCTCCCGGAAAACGCCAAAAAGTATATTCAAAAAATAGAACAAATCTTAAATGTTCCAGTCACAATTATTTCAGTGGGTCCGGAACGAGAGCAAACCATAAGAAGATGAAACAGTGAAACTAGAAAGCGGTGAAACGGTGTATTTAGTCCTCTTTTCATCCGTGTTTTTGCCATTATCCGCTTCACCGCTTCATTATGTCACTGTTTCATTATTTGGTTAATATGTCCACCTCTTTTGCTATACCAGAGAGTCAACAACGAGTCCTACAATTTTTTCACAAACTAAAAAAAAATCCTCCCCAAAGTCTTGTCCTGGAAGGCGGACGTCTGGACCAGCGTCTTTCCCTAGCCCTTTATTGGGCTATGGCCTTAAATTGCGCAGAAAATACCCCTTGCCTGAAGTGCATGGTATGTTCCCAAATTAAAGACCAGGTTTTCCGTGATTTAATCCTTCTGGATACCAGGGAGGGAGTTGGAGTCGAAGACATTCGTCAAATGCGAACCACTTTATCCCATCCGCCACACCACCAAAACCGGGTCGTAATTATAAATGAGGCCCAAAACATTACCCCGGAATCTGCCAATGCCCTCTTAAAATCAATGGAAGAACCAATACCGGGCAATAATTTTATCCTTCTGGTCCCTCAGAGAGAAAGTTTGCTTCCAACCCTTATTTCACGTAGCTTTGTTCTCACCTTAAGCTGGGAACAATTTTCCTGGCCTGAAAATATAAATGATAAATGGGAGCCATTTGTCTCTTTTATAAACACTGGTCGTGGCTGGTTTCACTTAACCACAAAAAAAACTTTTTTAACCAAAGACGAGGCCAAAAAGATTATTCTCTGCGCTCAATATGAACTGTTGAAAACCATGCACGGTAAAAAGGACTCTAAACTGAGCTCACTTTGGTCCAGCTTAGATGTACAAACATGGCGCAAAATCCATTTGGCCCTGAACTTAGCCGACCAGGCTCTTGACGTAAAGGCAAATCCAAACCTTGTCTTGGACTGGCTGGCTGTAAAATTATGGAATTTTAGCCAGCAGAAATGATAATCACCGGACACGACATCTATCTTTTTAAACAAGGCCGACACTTTCGACTATATGAAAAACTGGGTTCCCATGTAGTCAAAAATGGTGGGGTTAAGGGAACTTTTTTTGCTGTCTGGGCACCCAATGCACAATATGTATCAGTTGTTGGTGATTTTAATAATTGGAAAAACAACACTCACCCTTTAAGTCCTAGACTGGACTCCTCTGGAATTTGGGAAGGTTTTATTCCTGAAGCTTTGCCGGGTCAAAAATATAAATATTTTCTTCGCTCCAAAAACAATTATCAAGTAAACAAAGGTGATCCTCTAGCCTATCTCTGGGAAATTCCGCCTAATACTGCCTCTGTCATTTGGGATCTGGATAATGAATGGCACGATCAGCAGTGGATGCAAAAAAGAAAAGAGAAAAATAATCTTAATGGACCAATATCAATCTATGAGCTACATCTTGGTTCTTGGAGAAGAGACCCGCAAGATCCAAGTCGCTTTCTTTCCTATCGTGAACTAGCTCATATTTTGCCAGAGTATATCAAAGATATGGGATTTACCCATGTAGAATTTCTCCCTCTTGTTGAACATCCATTTTATGGTTCATGGGGATATCAAGGAGTAGGATATTTTGCCCCAACCAGCCGCTATGGGACTCCGCAGGACCTGATGTATCTGATAGACGTCTTGCACCAGCATGACATTGGTGTAATCATGGATTGGGTCCCATCTCATTTTCCCTCTGATGAGCATGGTCTGGCTTATTTTGACGGTACACACCTATATGAACATATGGACCCAAGAAAAGGATATCATCCGGACTGGAACAGTTATATTTTTAATTACAGTCGCTACGAGGTCGTATCTTTCCTTGTTAGTTCCGCTTTGTTCTGGCTCGATAAGTACCATGTAGATGGACTACGCGTCGATGCTGTAGCCTCGATGCTCTATCTTGATTATTCAAGGAAGAATGGTGAATGGGTGCCCAATAAATACGGTGGTAATGAAAATCTTGAGGCTATTGATTTTTTAAAACTTTTAAATACCCAGATTTATCAAAATTTTCCAGATGTACATACATTCGCGGAAGAATCCACGTCGTGGCCATTGGTCTCTCGTCCAACATATATTGGTGGACTTGGATTCGGTTTTAAATGGAATATGGGTTGGATGAACGACACCCTCGACTACTTCCAAAAAGACCCAATCTATCGCAAATATCACCAAGATCAGCTTACTTTCAGCATATGGTATGCTTTTAGTGAAAACTTTGTACTGCCTCTATCCCACGATGAGATGGTTTATGGTAAAGGCTCGCTATTGAATAAAATGCCGGGAGACAGATGGCAACAATTTGCCAATCTAAGGCTCCTTTTAGGATATATGTTTGCCCATCCGGGGAAAAAACTACTTTTTATGGGCTCAGAATTTGGCCAAATTAAAGAGTGGGATCACGAGCAAAGTCTGGATTGGCATTTGTTAGATTACCCTGATCACCAAAATCTTAAACGTTGGGTTAGCGATCTCAATCATTTCTATCGTTCTAATCCCGCTCTGTTTACACTGGACTTTGAATCAGATGGGTTTAACTGGATTGATTGTCACGACACAGAAAATAGTGTTCTTTCTTTTTTACGCTGGGACAAAAATAAAACCCCTCTGGCCATTGTCTGCAATTTCACCCCCGTACCACGCTACAATTATACTATTGGTTTGCCCCAGGCCGGCTTGTGGTATGAAGTTTTAAACAGTGATTCACATGTCTACGGTGGATCGAATTTAAGCAATTTTGATCCTTTTCAAACAAAAGAATCCGGTTGTCACAACTTGCCCTATTCCATACAATTAACCCTACCACCTTTGAGTATAATTTTCTTATCTCCTCAATCTTAAATTAATTGAGTTTATTTTATTATTACCAATCATGAATTAATTATGTATAGAAGAAGTGGCATTTTACTTCATATTTCAAGCCTGCCGTCTAATTTCGGCATCGGTGAATTTGGTCCCTGGGCCTGTCAATTTATTGATTTTTTATTTCGCTCAGGTCAAACTATTTGGCAAATTTTACCTTTAAACCCTGTAAATGGAGGAACAGGTAATTCACCTTACAGTTCTCCATCTTCCTTTGCTCTTAATCCCCTTTTTATAAGTTTGGAGAAATTAATTATTGATGGTTATGTGTCGTTAAGAGAATTAGAGTATAATTTTTTCTTCTCCAACAACCGAGTTGATTATGACCTTGTCCGTGAGTTTAAATTAAATATTCTGAACCAAATTTTTGTTCGTCACTTGGTAAGAATAGAAAATAATTCTAAGTTTAATAATTTTTGTACAAACAATGCTTTTTGGTTAAACGATTATTGCATCTATCAAGCTATAAAAGACTATTTTCAAGGCTCTGCATGGTATTGTTGGCCCAAACTTTTACGTTTTAGAGACGAAAATGAAATCAAAAAGTGGTCACGAAACTTGGCCAGAGAAATTTTAAAACAAAAATTTTTTCAGTTTTTAGCCTTTGATCAGTGGCAAAATTTAAAAAGTTACGCCAATGGAAAAAATATCATCATCTTAGGTGATATTCCAATCTATGTTAGCCTGGACAGTAGTGATGTCTGGGCAAATTCGGAATATTTCCTTCTGGATAAGGATAGACTTCCCCTATTTGTAGCAGGAGCACCGCCAGACTATTTTAGTCCTCAAGGACAATTATGGGGCAATCCAATATATGACTGGGAAAAATTAAAGAAAGAAAATTTTAACTGGTGGATAAAACGAATTGAGCACAACCTTGCTCTCTATGATTTGGTCCGCTTAGATCATTTTCGGGGCTTTGTCTCTTACTGGCAGGTAGATGCAAATGAGCCAACAGCACAGAATGGTCAATGGGTAAAAGGACCAGGAGATGATCTGTTTCGAGTGATGATGAACACTTTTGATCCAAATTGTTTTCTGGCTGAAGATCTTGGCCATATCACAGAAGATGTTCTTAATTTACGTGATAAATACAATCTTCCGGGCATGAATGTCCTGCAATTCGCCTTCGCTAACGCTGCTGATGCGAATGACGCTAATTCAGATTTACCCAAAAACCCATATCTTCCTCATAATCACAGAAGAAATAGTGTTGTCTATACAGGAACGCATGATAATAATACTATAAAAGGATGGTATAAAAACGAATTAAACATTCAACAAAAATTGATAGTTAGTGAATATATTGGGAAGGATATAAATGAATTTAATGTACATAATGAGTTTATACGCTTAGCCCTGTCATCAACGGCAAAATTATCTATAATACCCATGCAAGATATCTTGGGTCTGGATACAGAAGCAAGAATGAACCTGCCCGGAAGCAGCGCAGGTAATTGGGAATGGCGTCTGCTTCCGGATCAGTTGACTGAACATATCGAGGAAATGATTTCTCGCCTTACATATATCTATGGCCGTAGAGTAAACTAAATTAAGGGCAAGATAAAAATCAGTCTTTTATGATTTAGCCTTCTTAGCCTTCGGTTACTTGCAAACTGTTTTCTTGGACCACTATGTCAAAACAGATCACTTTTTGATCTCCTTCCAGATTGACCAACTTCACTCCCTGAGTATCACGTCCTGCACGACGTACTTCATCTACTTTAATTCGAATAATTTTATTATTCGAAGAAAGTAAAACAAGTTCATCGTTATCTGCTACCAGAACAGACCCAACCACTGCCCCGGTTTTTGGGGTAATTTTCATATTTTTTATACCCATTCCTCCTCTGGACTGAACTCTGTAGTTTTTTAAATCTGTTCTCTTTCCGAATCCTTTTTCAGAAATAGTCAGTAAATCTCTTCGATGATCTCCGTTCACTATGACTGCTGACACTACTTCGTCGGATTTACGCAGGGCAATACCTTTTACTCCCATTGCTTTTCTTCCTATAGGCCTAATTTCTTTGCCCATAAAATGTATAGCGTACCCATTTCTGGTTGTTAAAATTATCTCAGAATCTGCTTCAATAACTTTCACAGCAATAAGTTCATCACCTTCTCTCAGCTTGATGGCTATTTTCCCCTGGCTGCGTAATATTTTAAATTCTGAAAAAGAAGTCTTTTTGACCATTCCATTTTTAGTAATAAAAAGAAAATATTTATCATCATCAAGACTACGGAGTGATATGATATTAGCAATATATTCATTGCCTGTAAGGGGCAATAGGTTGTTCATATGTACGCCTTTAGCGATCCGGCTGCCTTCAGGAATTTCATATACTTTAAGGCGGTATACTTTCCCTTTGTTGGAAAAAAGGAATAAATCTTGATGATTAGTAGTAATAATCAAATTTGTAATAAAATCTTTTTCTGAAACATTTGCACCAGCAATTCCTTTTCCACCTCTTCTTTGCTGATGATAGTTGTCAAGTAACGTTCTTTTAATATATCCATTTCTTGACAATGTAATAATAACATTTGAATCTGGAATAATATCCTCAATATTTATAGAACCTGGATCATATTCCATTATTTTAGTTCTTCTAGGAGTAGCATATTGTTTTTTTATCCCCTCTAGTTCTTCCCTGATTACTCCCTTCAACACCTCAACATTTTCTAAAATACTCTTTAAATATTCAATCTTTTTTAGTAATTCCTTATATTCTTCAAGTAACTTCTCTTGTTCAAGATTAGTTAATCTTTGTAAGCGCATATCCAGAATAGCCTGAGACTGAACCTCGCTTAAATTAAAACGGTCCATTAGTCTTTCTTTTGCTTCTCGAGGTGTCTTAGATGTCTTAATCAGCTCGACAACCTCATCAATATTTTCCAGAGCTATTCTAAGACCTTCAAGTATATGCGCTCTTTGTTCTGCCTTATTTAAGTCATATCGTGTTCTTCTTATAATTATTTCTTTTCTATGCTCAAGAAAATATTCCAGTATTTGCTTCAAATTTAGAAGCTGTGGTCTATTATTGACCACAGCCATCATATTAATACCAAAACTTGTTTCCAATGCAGTAAATTTATATAGTTTATTGATTACTACATCAGCAATTGTCCCTTTCTTTAAATCTATAACTATACGAATACCTCTACGATCTGATTCATCTCTGAGATCGGTAATACCCTCAATCTTACGTTCATTTACCAGCGCGGCAATTTTTTCCACCAGATTAGCTTTGTTCAGAGCATACGGTATTTCAGAAATAACAATAGATTCCAGCCCCTTTGGTCTGGACTGAACTTCTATTTTAGATCGTATCTTGATACTTCCACGCCCGGTTTCATAAGCAGAAATAAGGCCTTTTTGGCCATACATAAAGGCACCGGTTGGAAAGTCCGGTCCCTTGATATAACGCATCAAGTCTTTAATTTGTGCCTGTGGATTATCCAATAAATAAAGTAAGCCATCTATAACCTCGCCTAGGTTATGGGGCGGAATATTCGTTGCCATACCAACGGCTATACCTGAAGAACCATTAATTAAAAGATTAGGAACCTTTGTCGGTAAAACCTCTGGTTCCTGAAGCGAATTGTCATAATTGGGTCTAAAATTAACAGTTTCTTTTTCAATATCGGCTAAAAACTCTCCGGCAAGCCTAGACATGCGCACTTCGGTATAACGCATGGCAGCTGCAGCGTCGCCATCAATGGAACCAAAATTACCCTGGCCATCAACAAGAGGATCGCGCATATTAAATTCCTGAGCCATTCTAACCAAGGCATCATAAACAGCTGCATCACCATGTGGATGGTATTTACCTATTACATCACCAACAATGCGGGCTGATTTTTTATAAGGGCGATTATAGGTATTACCAAGTTCATGCATAGCAAATAAAATACGGCGATGAACAGGCTTTAAGCCGTCACGTACATCAGGAATAGCCCTACCAATAATAACGCTTAAAGAATATTCCAGATATGACTTCTTAATCTCTTCTTCGATACTTACTTTATCCAACACTATTTTTCTCCTTTAATCCTTACCCTTTATCACTTAACCTATTTTAGATATCCAAATCACTGACAACCAGGGCATTGCGTTCAATAAACTCTCGTCTAGGCTCAACTTTATCGCCCATAAGTTTTGAAAATAGTTCATCAGCTTCCTCGGCATCGGCTATGGTTACCTGTAAAAGTTTTCTCTTTTCCGGATTCATGGTCGTTTCCCATAGTTGCTCGGGGTTCATTTCACCGAGACCTTTATAGCGTTGAATATTTATTCCTTTATTGGCCAGAGATAATACATAATCTCCCAGTTCAAACAGACCGTGAATATGTTCGGAACTATCTTTATGGATCACTTCAAAGTCAAAGTTAGGACTCTGCTTTTTTATTCTGGAAAATATATCATAACTTAATTTATATAATTTAGAATTAAAAAACTCTACACCTAATTTTACCTGATGACCATTTTGATCAATAAATTTTAAATACATTCTTTTTTCTTCATCATTATCTTCTACAATCATCTCAAAATCATATCCATTTTTTAAAATATAATCTTTAAATGAACTATAATCCATATATTCAAAATATACAGGACTCAGCTTTTGATCAAACATAAGTAAATTTAGAAACATATCCATACTTATACCAATATTTTCTGTCTCTAAAAATTTATCCTTTAAAATTAAAATATCCTCTAAAAATTTAATCAATTCTTTGCCTGTATATATATTTTCATCCTGTGTCTTAATCTGAACTTCATCAGATATCCTTGATAGTAAAAATTCGTTTAATTCCTTCTCATCTGTAATATATTTTTCAAAATTTCCTTTATGTATTCTAAATAATGGTGGTTGAGCAATATATAAATATCCATTTTCAATAAGACTCTGATATTGTCGAAAAAAGAATGTGAGTAAAAGTGTTCTGATGTGGGCACCATCAACATCAGCATCAGTCATAATCACAATTTTATGGTATCTCAATTTTTTCAAATCAACACCGTCCTCACCAACTCCCGCTCCCATAGCTGTAATTAACGCTCTTATTTCTTTATTCTCCAAAATTTTATCAAATCTTGTTTTTTCCACATTTAAAATTTTACCACGCAGAGGCAGGATGGCCTGAAACTTTGGATCACGGCCTTGCTTAGCAGAACCACCAGCTGAATCTCCCTCAACAATAAAGACTTCGCATTCAGCAGGGTCTTTACTCTGACAGTCAGCCAGTTTTCCTGGTAAGGAGTTGTCAGAAAGAGCTCCTTTTCGACGCACTAGCTCGCGCGCCTTTCTCGCTGCTTCACGGGCTCTGGCTGCATCAACAACCTTCTCTATAATTAATCGAGCATCTTTTGGATTTTCTCCAAAAAATTTACTTACGGTTTCATAAACCAAAGCAGAAACATAACCCGATACTTCGCTGTTTCCTAGTTTGGTTTTAGTCTGTCCTTCAAACTGTGGATCAGGAACTTTCACGCTGATTATCGCGCTCAGACCTTCGCGCACATCATCACCGGTTAGCTTTTGCTTCAACTTCCTTGGTAAATCAGCGTTTTGAATATAATTATTTATAGCCCTTGTGAGGGCAGATCTGAAGCCAACCAAATGAGTTCCACCCTCTATTGTTTTAATATTATTAGCAAAAGAATAAATATTTTCCTTATATCCTGCCTTATATTGCAGCACGAACTCAATGCTCACATTTTTAACTTCTCCTTGACCATGAATAACTTTATGGATTCCATTTCCAGTATTTATTTTATTAATAAATGAAATTAGCCCACCGTCATACTTAAAAACATCCTTATTTCCAGATCTTTCGTCAAAAAATTCTATTTTTAAGCCTTTATTTAAATAGGCTAATTCTTCAAATCTTTTGGCTAACGTCTCATAATTAAAATTAACATCTTCAAATATCTCTTCGTCTGGCCTAAATTTAATGGTAGTTCCTGTTTTTTCAGTACTACCAATCTCTTTTAACTGACAGACAGGTATACCTCGCTCATATCTTTGAAAATATTTTTTTCCATTTCTTCTAATAGTTACTTCCAAATATTCAGAAAGGGCATTAACAACTGAAACACCAACACCATGCAAACCACCTGATACTTTATAAGTAGCATCATCAAATTTACCACCTGCATGAAGAACCGTCATAACAACTTCTACAGCAGGTCGTTTTTCTTTTGGGTGAATATCAACAGGTATTCCACGCCCATTATCTGATATAGTAACACTATTATCCAAGTGCAAAGTGACCTTAACATGGTCACAAAATCCTGCCATAGCCTCATCAATACTATTATCAACAACTTCATATACAAGATGGTGCAGACCTCTTTGATCAGTACTGCCAATATACATTGCAGGCCTTTTGCGAACAGCAGAAAGACCTTCTAAAATCTTGATACTTGCTGCGGTATACTCATTACTCATATTTTTCATCATCTCCTTAGTCTAATTTTAATTATTAACCTCATCTTCTGTATAATAAACTTCCTCTTCAATCTCAACGGGCATTGTTATTACCATATAACTATAGTCTTCATCACCTGTAATTTTACATGGTTCGGTTTGTCCTGAGAAATGAAATTTTACTATTTTAGAATCAAAGTGACTTAAAATATCAATTATATCTTTTGTAAGTAAGACAATATTTTTTATAGTTCCTTTATAATTACATAAAAGCGATTCGTAAGCTTCTCCTATATCAGTTCCTTCTACATAAAGTAATAATTCCTTTTCATTAAGTTTAAAATACGTTGAACTTGTTTCTGAATTAAATATCATCAACCTATCTAATGATTCAATCAAATCATCTTTGTCTATTTCTAAAACAGAGTTAAAATGATCTTCATATTTATTTAACAGTTCATGGTAATCAGGAAAGTTATATCCACTTAAAGGAAATGAAAATATTTCTTTATTTTCTTGTGTCCTGAAAAATAGTCTTTTATTAGATAAACTTATTTCTATTTCATCTTCAGACAACCATTTTTTTAACTCTGTAAGAAATTTTTTAGATATCAAAAAACCATCTTCTGGTAAAATTCTATGAATATCTTCGTTTTTAAATTTAAGCAACGCAAATTGATGTCCATTTAATCCACAGATTTCTATATGGTCATTGCTTACAGCTTTGAAACTCATACAAGTCATGCCTTCCATAGTATCATCATCGCTTATACAAAAGGAAATTTTTTGAATAATTTCCTTTAAGATATCACCTGACCATAAAACCTTGTTTTCATCTGGAAAATTTTCAAAGTTTTGAAACCACGAGGGGTCACTTGTCGGAAGACGATACCTTCTTTTCCCCTGTTCAATGATCAAAATATTATCCTTAAGACGAAGGCTAATTTCGCCTGGCTTCAATTTCCTTACTAGATCGGCAAAAGTCTTACCTTGTACCCCTACCAATCCCTCTTCTCCGACAATTGCCGGATAATTTCCTGTAAATTCAATATTCGAGTCAGTAGCCCTTATCTTAAGTTTGTCTTCTTTAGCCTCAAGCCAAATAGTTCTTAAAAAAGCTGCACCTGTCTTGGCAGGAATTATGCTTGATGACTTTTGTAAACCTTCAATGACATCTTCTCTAATAAACTTAATATACATCTTTTTTTCTCCTATTTTTATTAAAGAGGGTCTATTTGTAGATAATTTAATTAACTATTTGAAATTAATGGATTTTTTAGTGTTTTTTTTATGAACAATTAAGGTTCACTTTTGACAAATTTTGTTCGATTTAGGAAATTTGAACCTATTTTTCTTGTGAGGAACATTTTTGTTCCAGATTTTTTAACAAAGATTTCATAAATCGGCTATCCTCTTTTAATCTTTGAATTTTTTTTACACTATAAATGACGGTACTATGGTCTTTTCCCCCGAAAAATTTCCCTATTTCTGGATATGAATATTTAAGTAATTTACGACATAAAAACATGCTCACCTGTCTGGCTTTGACGATTTTTTTTTCTCTTTTTGAGGAAAGGATATCATCTCTTTCCAGGTTCATTTCCTCTGCTACAATGTCTATAATATTTTCAAAGGTTAAGTTGTCTGCTCTTTTCTCCTGAACTGTATTTAAAATGGAAAAAAAATCTTTTTCTCTTAGGTTATTATTTATGAGCTGTGTGTAAGCTAAAATTTTTAAAAGGATACCTTTTATATTTCTCAAATTTTTAAATTTTTGTGCAAGAATTAAAATTTGTTCATTAGATAATTTTATTTTTTTGTCTTCACAAAATTTACGTATAAATTTAGTTCTAATTTCTAGATCCGGTTTTTTCAGATTTACAATTAACCCCCATTCTAGCCGTGATTTTAGCTTTTTATCAAGTCTATCCAATAGTAAATACTTGCCAGTATAACTGAAAATCATTTGTTTTTTTTGTTCATAAAACAAATCAAAAATTGTAACTAATTCTTTTTGTAAACTATCAAAGTTTAGTACTTCTTGAAAATCATCTATAATTAGGTAGTCGAAATTATCTATATATTGTTTGAATGTAATATGATTTCTTTTAAAATTTACAATATATTTGTTATTTAAGTCGTCTGAATTAATAAATAATATTTTACTATTATGTTTGTTTTTTAAAATTTCATTTACAATTGCTTTTAATAGGTGTGTTTTTCCTGTTGAGCTTTCTCCGTAAATTACGAATGGATTGAACTTTGCGAAGTTATGATTGCATATTTCTTTAGCTGATACAATTGGAAAAATATTTTTTTTATTGTATATAAAATTTTTGAATGTAAAATCGTAATTTAAGGTCCTGTTATTTTCTTTATTTTTTTTCTTAAAGTTTTTTATTATTTTGTTATTGGTGTTTAATGGTAATATTTTGTATTCAAAGTCTAAATTGATATCATTTTCAATTATATCTTTAAATTTAATTTTATAGTTATCAAAAAGAAATCTGTGTTGGAATATTATATATATTTTTTTTTCATCTTTTTCAATATTTAATGGATCAAACCATATTTTTAGTGTCTCTTCAGAAAAATTGTTTTTTATGAGTATTTTTTTTATTTTTTCTTTTATGTCAGACATAATGAATATTTTTGTTTTAGTAATTTATTGACTTGACCGTTATCCTTTTATAGCCATTTGGGACAGAAACTTTTATATTTTGAAAGGGTGAAGTCTGGGAAATGCCAACCGTGTTAAATTATTTAGCTTAAAAAAAAACTATACCAGATATGGTGATGATTTGGCAAATTTTAATTATTATCTAATATATTAATATCATTATAATTTTTTAGAATTGGAGAGGAGATGATGATGGAGATTAAGCGAACCATTTCGGAAATAAATGATAAAATTAAAAAAGGCAAAGCCGTTGTTTTGAATGCCAAGGAGATGGCCAAGCTGGTCCGAGAAAAGGGGAAGAAAAAAGCCGCTCAAGAGGTTGATGTTGTTACCACCGGGACTTTTTCGCCGATGTGTTCATCGGGCATGTTGTTTAATTTTGGCCATCAACCGCCACTTATTAAAGCTTCAAAGGTATGGTTAAATGGGGTTCCATCCTATGCTGGTCTAGCTGCTGTTGACGCTTATTTAGGGGTTACAGAACCTGCAGAAGATGATCCTCTGAATAAGGTTTATCCAGGACAATTTAAATATGGCGGTGGTCATGTTATTGAAGAACTCGTGCGCGGAAAATCTGTTCGTTTAAAAGCCATAGCTTATGGGACTGATTGCTATCCAAGAAGAGAATTGGAAAAGGATATTACTCTTGCTGAGCTCAAAGATGCAATTTTGCTCAATCCTCGTAATTGTTATCAAAACTATAATTGTGCTGTTAATAAGACCAATAAAATAATATATACTTATATGGGTCCATTGAGACCAAATCTAGGTAATCTTAATTTTGCAACATCTGGGGAATTAAGTCCGTTATTTAATGATCCTTATTTTAAAACCATAGGGTTGGGGACAAAGATTTTACTTGGCGGCGGCATTGGCTATGTTATTGGTGCCGGGACGCAGCATAACCCTAATCCGGTGCGAAATAAACGAGGAATCCCCATGCGCCCATCCGGAACACTAATGGTAAAAGGTGACTTAAAACAAATGAACGCTAGATTTTTGCGTGGAGTAAGTATAGTTGGTTATGGTTGTTCAATGGCCGTGGGTGTTGGCATTCCTATTCCTATTCTCAACGAAGAAATGGCTTGGTATACGGGTGTAAGTGATGAGGATATCCAGATGCCAGTTATAGATTATGGTGTTGATTATGGACAGGGAAAAGCTAAGGTTATTAAATATGTTACTTATGCTGAATTAAAGTCAGGCCAGGTTGAGGTGGAAGGTAAAAAGGTATCTACAGTTCCAGTAACCAGTTATTCTCTTTCTCTGGAAGTGGCGGATCTACTCAAAAAATGGATCGAATCCGGTGAATTTTTATTGACCGAAGTCCAAGAAAAAATTGAATCCAATTAATAATACGGTTGGTCAGGTACAATTTTCTGGTCAGGCTAAACTCGATAGTTTGTATCATTTTTTAAACAAATACCCTGGGTTTATAATTGCCCTGTCAGGTGGTATTGATAGTCGGTTTCTGACTTTTTTTAGTCATAATTTTAAGCTTAATTACCAGGCAGTAACCTTTTATGGACCGCATTTAACCGATTTTGAAATAGATTTTGTTAAGAGATGGGTAGAAAAACACAAGATAAAACATAATTTTGTATATTTTGATCCTCTAAAATTTACGCAGATTAATTCTAACTCAAAGGATAGATGTTATTTTTGTAAAAAAGAAATATTCACCCTTTTAAAGCGAAAATATGGAAAAGATGGTTATATAATTATTGATGGAACTAATTATTCTGATTTAAAAAAATATAGGCCTGGTGTTAGGGCCTTAAATGAACTGAAAATTATAAGTCCGTTAGCAGAGTTTTTTATAGAAAAAAGTGATATAAGATTTTTAGGTCAAATTATAGGTCTGGATTACTTAGATCAGTATTCTAGGTCGTGTCTTTTGGCTAGATTTGATTATAATATAAAAATTAATGATATTTATTTATTAAAGTTAAGAGAGATTGAAGATTTTTTACTAAATCTGGGTTTGTTAAATTTTAGAGTTAGAATTTTAAAAAATAAAATTTTATTACAAGTAGATGATTTTTTTAAGGAATTATTTTTTTCTTATAAGAAAAAAATAGATATTATATTTA
>NZ_CEYAEZ010000014.1:0-46332 GCF_982781345.1 Desulfovulcanus sp. | reverse complement strand
AAAATTTGGCCAAAATTTGCTAAATTTTGGCGCTTCCGTGGAAACTTGGGTTAAGTGATAAAAAGGTTCAGCCACAGGCTCTATCGCCTTATCTCTTGTCATCCTATTTAAAATTCACTTCAAAAATTTCTCAAAGTCTTCAGATAATGGTCCAAATTCTTCAACTAAATTTATTCACTAACTGCAATCTGACTGCATTATTTAAGCAAAAACATAAACAAGAAAACCGAACCCCGAAACCACCGCCTTTATTAAGAATTTTAACCGAACCTTAGCATCTCATTTTATTTAACTCTTACCTAGCCTAACGTTATTTTCCATCCATCGACAATTAACCACAGAAGCTTCCTCCATTCCTCCATAATCAACCGGTTCAAGTTGTAATTTTGTCAAAGAAACCATCTCACAGCCCACTTAAGCCTTTTAACCGACAAAATAATACCGTTTACCGAAAAAATACTGAATCGTCCCTCTTTCAATGTCTAATAATAATTCATTTATACAATTAATGTTAATCTGTGAACTCTAAAGATAAGTTAGACAACTTTCTCTCAAATAATCAAAAGAACTAAACCATCAATGAAGAATCCTAATCATTTTATCAATATTATGAGGAGATTATGCTCGAAACAGATATTCTGATTGTAGGAGCAGGGATCGTGGGATTAAGTCTTGCGCGTGAACTGACTCGAAAATTTTCCAACCTAAAAATAACTATAGTTGAGAAAGAAAGTGAAGTAGCTTTCCATGCCAGTGGACGCAACAGCGGAGTTTTGCATGCAGGTTTTTACTATGACGCTAATACCCTAAAAGCAAAATTTACTGTTAAAGGAAACAAGGCATTAACTGAGTACTGTCTAGAAAATAATATTCCTATCAATCAATGTGGAAAAGTCGTTGTTGCTGTCGATGAAAAGGAGTTAGATGGTATATATGAGTTAAAGCGTCGCGGGGATACAAATGGAGTACTGCTTGAAATTATTGATGAAAAAGAGTTAAACGAAATTGAGCCCAACGCTAAAACCTGTACAAAAGCATTGTTTTCGCCCACAACATCGACAGTTAATCCAAAGTTGGTTTGCAAGCATATTGCCTCTAATTTTCCTAAAAATGTCCGAATTCTATTTAATAGAATTTTTCTAAAAGTAAAGAACAAACAAGTTACCACCAATAAGGAAAAGATTAAGTTTAAGTACCTATATAATGCAGCAGGACTCTATGCAGACAAAATTGCCCATTCATTTGGGATTGGGCAACAATATACAGTTTTACCATTCAAAGGAATCTATTTAGCCTACAATGATGACGACCTCATTAAAAGACATATCTACCCTGTTCCAAATTTAAAAAACCCCTTTCTCGGAGTTCACTTTACTAAAACAGTGAACAACCATGTCAAAATAGGACCCACAGCCATACCAGCATTTTGGCGAGAAAATTATACCATAAAAGAAAGATTCAATCTCAGCGAATTTCTTGAAATTATTGCCTGTCAATCCAAGCTATTCATATCTAATAGCTTCAATTTCAGGTCTCTAGCCCTTAGTGAAATTAAGAAATACGATCGCAACTTTTTTATAAATGAAGCCAAAAAACTTGTTAAGCAGTTAGATGTGAATAATTTCGGAAATTATTTACAACCAGGGATCAGGGCTCAACTTTTAAATAAACAAACTAACCAGCTTGTCATGGATTTTGTAGTGGAACACGCAGAAAATTCAACTCATGTTCTAAACTCCGTATCACCAGCTTTTACAACAGCCTTTGCCTTTGCCGAATTTGTCATTAAAGAATCCGAACATAATTTTAATTAGGTTTCAGATATTTAATTCCAAAACAAGTTTAAAAGATGTTACTGCAAAAACCAAAAAACTGATTTTTTTACAAAATTCTTAGCGCATAACTGTTGGAAAACATTGAACATTGAACAAAGTCTGCAAAAATGTAGTTTTTGCAGGCGCATCTTAAAAGTCGGTTGGGGGTTAGTCGAAATAAAATTTAGGACAAACATTAACTAAAAGGAGGCAGAAGTGGTCAAAAAAATTCTGTTTGCATTTATTGCACTAACTTTGGTACTAAGTTTTGATGTAAAACCTTCTCAAGCTGGTCGACAGAGCCTGATCATAGCTACAGCTAGTACAGGCGGCACTTACTATCCGGTTGGAGTAGCTATCGGAACACTTGTTAGCATCAAACTTGCTAAAAAATATAAAATTACAGCTACCGCCATCAACTCGGCAGGATCAGGTGAGAATGTCCAGATGCTAAAGAATAACGAAGCCCAGCTTGCAATTCTGCAGGCCCTTTTTGGTTCCATGGCCTATAACGGCGAAGGCTTATATAAAGGGAATCCTATTAAAGACTTTCGCTCAATTACTATGTTGTGGGAAAATGTAGAGCACTTTGTTCTTTTAAAAAAATACGTCAAATCTGGAAATTTATATGACCTAAAAGGACTTGGTCAAAAATTTTCTATCGGCAAAAGAGGTAGCGGTACAGAGGGCTCAGGGAGAACTATATTCAAAGCATTGGGAATCGAAATAGGAAAAGATCTTATCCCTGAATATTTAGGCTACAATCCTTCTGCACAAGCCATGATGGATGGAAGAATCGCAGGCGCCAATATTCCTGCTGGACCTCCTGTCTCAGCCGTTACTCAATTATACGCACAATTAGGCGAAAAAAAGATAAAAGTGCTTGAATTTACTGACGAACAATTGGAAAAAGTGCGTAAAATTTATCCAATATGGAACAGATATGTAATCAAAAAGGGAACCTACCCAAGTCAATCAGAAGATATTCATACTATAGCCCAACCTAACTTTTTGGCAGTTAGGCCTGACGTTCCCGAAGAGACAGTTTATTTAATCACCAAAACTATATATGAAAACCTTCCTTTTCTACACAACATCCACAAAGCCACTAAGGCCATGAGTCTTGAAAAGGCGGTGAGAGGTCTGCCAGTCCCTTTACATCCTGGGGCTGCAAGATATTATAAAGAAAAGGGGATAAAAATTCCTGATTACTTGTTAAAGGCCGAATAATAGTGGTGAGGGCGGGCAATCCCCGCCCTTAAATCTTAGAGGATTGCTTTTAATATTCAAATTTCTAGCTCTTATCTGTCGTAATGATTTCTTTTGTTTACCATCACAAGCATGTAGGGTCAGTTATATGATTAAGAAAAAAAACAAAACAAGTACTGTTCAAGACACTAGTGGAGAAGTAATCACTACTAAAAGGACTCTGGGCTCAACCACTTCAGCTCTTGTTTACTGGTTTTCCGTATTCACCTCCCTATTTCATCTCTGGATAAATACCATAGGCATCATGCCGGAAATTCAGAGAAATGCTGTGCATTACGGTCTCATCCTTTTCCTGGGTTTCATCATTTACCCCATGTTCCCTAAAAAAGCTCACAAGACATTTAAGTTTGATCTTCTGCTTGCTGTCATGTCTCTTGCCGTTGCCATATATCTTGTCCTCTTTGAAGACGCCCTGCACGCAAGAAATGAAGTACCAACTATAATTGATCTTATCTCTGCCGGAATAGCAATTATTTTGATGCTTGAAATAACAAGGAGAACTTCAGGTTGGTTAATACCTATACTCTCTATCTTTTTTCTAATGTATGCTCTTTTCCTTGGGCAATATTTTGAAGGACTGTGGAATTTTCCAGGTGTTACCTGGGAAAGATTCTTATATAGAATGTATTTTGCCCCTGATGGCATTTTTGGCACTATCGCTACTATCTCTTCAACATTTGTCTTTCTCTTTGTTTTATTTGGAGCCTTTCTCATCAAGTCAGGTGCGGGAGACTTTATCATCAAGCTAGCCGTGTCCTTGATGGGACGAACCATTGGTGGTCCTGCTAAAATGGCAGTTTTTGCAAGCGGCCTAATGGGAAGTGTTTCAGGAAGTGCAGTGGCCAATACAGTTGGAACCGGTTCCATTACTATACCCATGATGAAAAAAGTTGGATTTCCTGCTAAATTTGCAGCAGCTGTTGAAGCTGCAGCCTCCACTGGCGGCCAACTTATGCCTCCCATTATGGGCGCTGGCGCGTTTATCATGAGCCAATGGACTCAAATCTCTTATCTAAAAATCGTATCCGTCGCTTTTATTCCGGCAATCATGTACTTTCTAACCATCGCTTTTTTTATCCATTTAAGGGCCAAAAAAATTGGCTTGAAACCTTTAACAAAAGAAGAAATCCCCAAAGTCACTGAAGTACTCAGGCAAGGATGGAACTTCTTTATTCCTATCTTAGTCTTGATGGGCTTCTTAATGTATGGGTTTACCCCAACCTTTGCTGCCTGTGCTGGTATAGCTGCGATAGTTGTTTCTAGCTGGCTGAACAAACATACTAGGATGAGCTTCAAAGATATAGTCGACGCCCTTGCCTTGGGCGCTCAAAATATGGTTACTACCGGGGTTATTCTGCTATGTTCTGGAATCGTTATCGGTATAGTTCTTCTCGTAGGCATGGGAATCAAGTTCTCTATGCTTATATCTTCACTTGCCGGCGGAAGCCTCTTCATAACCATTATCTTAATTGCGCTGGCCTCATTAGTCTTAGGGATGGGTCTGCCGGTAACAGCATCATATATCGTACTTGCCGTATTAGCTGCGCCAGCAATGACCATGCTGGGCTCAAGTTTATTAGCAGCCCACATGTTAATCTTTTGGTATTCTCAGGACGCCAATGTAACTCCTCCGGTCTGTTTGGCGGCCTATTCAGCAGCGGGAATATCTGGCAGCAAGCCTCTGGAAACTGGTTTTGAAGCATGGAAACTAGCTAAGGGACTCTATATAATTCCATTACTCTTTGTTTATACTCCTATCCTCTTTGAAGGCTCTATCGTAATGGTTATTGAAACTGTAATTACATCCCTTATAGGGTTATTTTGCTTTGCCTTATTTTTTGAAGGCTATTTTGCTAAAAAACTAAACATTCTGGAAAGAGTTTTAAGCATTGTAGCATCGTTTTTGTTACTTTATCCAAATATCAAATTCCATGCAGGAGGATTAATATTATTTGTCTTAATTTTTGCCTTTCAAAAATTGGCTCAACAAAAAGTTCCTGAGCTTGATTCGCTTCCCTAGCAAGTACTAGTATATTAAAGAGAGAATTCGCAACTAAAAATAGGATAGACATACTACGTCCATGATTAACAACAAAAAAGCCGTGGTTAAACCCACGGCTTTTTTATTGTTAATCTACTGCCCACCTGTCGCAAAGATATGGCAAAATAAAATGTATTTTATTGATAAATTGTAAGAGAAATTGCTTCAAGACGTTTTTAAAATTTCGTGAGCCCACAGAGAGGCTTTGGTAAAACAAATGGCTGTCTCAGAAGGGTCAAGCCTCAAAACCTCGATTAGTTCAGCCACTTTTGGCCAATCACCTTTCTCCTGGGCCCGAGCCAAGTCCAACCATCTGTGACATGGATGTTCTTCATCAATCAGGCCTTTCTTAATCTCTTCATCTAAAGGCAACTCCTGCACTAGCTCAGTCATCGGCTGTTTCAAAAGTACATCTAAAAGAGATAAAAAACCCAATAAAAACATGGCCTCAGGCTCCAATTTACTCTGCCCTTTCAAGGCCAAAAGTTGCAAAAAACGCCCCCTTTGAGCAGAAAGAAGGACTACCTCTCTACCGCTTGGGCCGCTACTCATCTCAGACAAAATAACTACTCTCAACCACTTTAGTAATCTTTTTTTTCCCAGCAAAGTCATGGCCCTGGTTATGGATTCGATTTTATTGCTCAAGCCAAAGGCAGCAGAGTTTATGTACTTTAGAAGACGATAGGTCAGAGAAACATCTCTTTGCACAATCTCAGCCATTTCAGAAAACTCAAAGTCATCCCTGCTCAACTCCTTCAATAATCGTAGCTTGGTCAGTTCCTCAACTGACAATTTCTTCCCGGCAAGAACCTCTGGTCGGCTGAAAAAGAAACCTTGAAAGAGATCAAAGTTCAAACGCTTTGCCAACTTGAACATACGACCATCTTCCACCTTTTCCGCTAACATCAGACAGGAATACTTCTTTAAGCGAGCAGCCAGCTCCTCAAACTGAGCTCTGGTTAACTGCATCACATCCACCTTGACCACATCAGCTAACATTAGCAAAGGCTCATAGCCTGGCTGTCCAACAAAATCATCCAGAGCCAGTAAGTAACCAGCTTGCTTTAACCTTTTACATGCAGCGATTATTTCTGGTTCAGGCTTAACGGTCTCCAGGATTTCAATGACACTTGTCTCAGGGGGAAGGGCAAAAGCGAAGTCTTCGATAAGAAGTTTCTTGGGAAAATTGATCAGGCATTTTACATTTTCCGGCAGTCCAAATTTCGCCAAAGCAAACCCATCAGCAATAACCTTTTGTGTAGCTAACTCGCCGTCGACAATATTAGCCGTGTTCATTTCCTGGCTGTGTCTAAAGAGCAGTTCATAACCCCAAATATCTTGCTCTCGGTCAAATATGGGCTGCCTAGCCACAAAAATAGGTTCCCAAAAATCTTCTTTATTCATCTATGGTACCAACGCGGGCTGATTTAAGCCGGTTTGCGCATCAAATCCATACATAAGATTGGCATTGGCAATGGCCTGACCTGATGCTCCTCGACACAAATTATCTATGGCCGATACAATAATAAGCCTCTCTGTACGCTCATCTTTCACTAGCCCCAGGTCACAAAACATGGTCCCTCTGACATGGCGAGTCTCAGGCAAAATATTACGAGGAAGGATGCGTATCCAATTTTTATTTTTATAAAATCGCTTATAAATATTAATTATCTCATCAACGGAACTTTTTTTCTTTAAAGGAGCATAAACAGTTGTCAAAATCCCTCTGTTTATCGGCAGTAAATGCGTACTAAAAGAAACTAAAATTTTTTTTCCGCAGGCAAAGGTTAGCTCCTGTTCAATCTCAGGGGTATGTCTATGTTTACCCAAATTATAAGCTCGGAAATTATCATATACTTCACAAAAAAGAGTCCCTATTTTTGCCGACCGTCCTGCCCCCGATGCACCGGATTTACTGTCAATAATAATTTGGTCACTATCAATAAGTTCAAATTTAAGGGCCGGATATAACGCTAAAATTGCCGAAGTAGGGTAACATCCGGGGTTGGCTATAAGTCTGGCCCTTGCGATTTCTGACTCATATATTTCTGGAAGACCATAAACAGCCTCTTGTAAAAACTCTTCCTGAGTATGTTCCACATTATACCATGTAGCATAGACGTCCTTATCTTTTAGCCGGAAATCTGCACTTAAATCAACAACTTTAACGCCAAGCTTTAAAAACTCAGCTGCTATATTCATAGCCGTTCCATGCGGCACTGCCAGAAAAACCAAGTCGCAATCTCTGGCCATAAGTTCCGGATCCGGTATAGTAATAGGCAAAAGGCCCAAGCTTGTGCCCTCCAAAAAAGGATAAATCTCCTGCAAGGCCCTGCCCGCCTCCTGTCGCGAAGTAACCTGAACCAGTTCAAAATAAGGATGATACTGTAACAGGCGAACCAGTTCCATGCCTGTATAACCAGTTACCCCAACTATCCCAACAGCTATTTTTTCCATCTTTTCTATCCCGGTTAAAGTTTGAAAAGTAAAAAAAGAATTAAAGGCATAAGGCGCAAAAGAGTCTGTGACCAAACGCCATTTTGACTACCAGATTAGAAATCCTGGTTTCTTGAAAGCATTGCAAAGGGCTGGGTAACCCATCTTGACGAAGCTTGCGGATAAGCAGAGCATCGAGGTGACAAAGCTAAATATCTGGGACTATTTGCCATAACTATCAACAATAAACAGAATATTCATTTATCCTAAATGCCCCATTATGCTCTGCCCGCAAGCAAGCTATAGATGGGTCCAGACATTTGTACCAGTATGAAAGAAATCAGGATTGAAAAAATTACGAAAAATTATCCTCTGAGTAGGGTTTGGCCACAGACTCAAAAAAGACTTTCCAGCCAATTTACCTTATGTCTTGCGCCTTACGCCTTCGCTGAATCAGCTAGTTTACTTTGCCTTCTGCACAAACTTCATTCGTACTTCAAAGAGAACATCCTTAAGCAGTCGATCTTCTTGAGGAGTTAAATTGCCCCTGGTCTTTTCCTCAAGCATCGCCAAAACATCAATAGTATGCTTGGCCATGGCCAGGTTGACATTTACCTGTCCGGATTCCGGCTCAGGTACCTCTCCTAAATGCATAAGGGCTGACGAACTTAAAGAAAGAATAAAAGTGGTAAAATCCACCTTAGGCAAGTTCGTTGTCTCTTGCTTTGCTGCCTGTTCATAATCTTTGGCCATTTTCTTACGCTCTATTTTTTTAGCTTCACTTTCAGGAGGTACCTCCTGACTCTCATCATCAAACTTAATTCTACGGTCATTAACTTTTATCTTTTCACTTTCCTGACTCATAACAGCCCTCCTTCAATTGTGATTCTAATTCGGCAGATGCTTGATTAATCACAAATTGTGGTTTTTTTGCAGTTTAAAGTCTGAAATTGCATCAAGGCTAACGCTCCTCGCAATGACTTAGCTTCCACCCTTTAATTGCAAGTGCAGCGAAGCTGCCCGTGGCAATCTCACCTATCTATGAAAATCGCTGGCTCAAAATCTACTTTTATTCCAATATGTTTAATGTAAAACTCAATTAAAAATCGCTTAATTTAGGTTAATATAAATCAAAAAAACTTCTAGTGTCGACTTATTGCATACAACATAGTTAGGTCAGTTTGATTGAATTTCTACCAATGTATCATATTGATAATTTGCAACGACAATTCTTGTCAACAATTTATTATGCTTCATACTAAATATTTGCCTTTTCTTTAAAAGAATTGATGCAACAGCCATATCAAATGCGAATCCTACTGGCATAATACCATATAAATGAGAAAATGAATACATTACATCTTGTAGAGGTACCCAATAATCATACTCTTTATTTATACCACAAGAAGGACAACCAACTATTATTATTGAATTCTCTAAATCGTTCAATTTATTATTGAAACATTTTCCTACAACTATATCTTGGATATAAGCATAGCTTGAACGCATGTTTTTTTCTTGTGTTAAATAAAAAAATACCGCACCTTCACCAAGTGGAATATTATTTCGGGTTATATCTATTGTTTCAATATTCTTATGTACATTTTCTATACAAAATCTATAATAACAATAACCAAGCATTTCACAGTATTCATCAACTCCACCAAGCAGGACCCCATTGACTCTACCCTCTTCTAGCCAGGCCTTTGCTGTTATCAGGGCTGATTGAAAAGAAGTATCAAACTGACTCACAGTAATTGCCGGACCATTTAGACCCAAACTTATTGCAATATTAGTGGCGGCAATATTATGAACCGAATTTGAAAATGATGTGGGAGAGGCGCAGGTCACATCATAATCAAGAATAGAATCTAAAAAACTAAATGTAGTTTGAGCAGGACCATAACCAGTAGAAATTATAATGCCTATTCTATCTTTACTATCAATTTTTCCCGCATCTTGAAGGGCTAAAAATGCACCTAAAAGGGCCATCTGAGAAAAGTGATCTACTCTACGCAAGGACTTTTTGGATACGAACTTTTCAAGCGGAGCAGTGTCGGCAAGAAAAACAGGCAAGTTAACCACGCCCTTTTGAGTAGAAACCGGCAAATACTTGGGATGAACTTTTTGGGTACACAAGGCATCCACCAAGGCATCTACACCGCATCCAAATCCACCGACCAATCCTATCCCCTGAATAGCAATTCGCATAGCTACAAACCTTCTCTACTAACTACCAGCACTGAGTTATTACCGCCAAAAGCAAGTGATTGGGAAAGTGCGATCTTGCCGGTTAAGTTTGTAGGTTCCTCTACGGGAGATATTTTTAGTTCCGGGTCCGAATTTTTGAAACCAGCACTTCTAGGAATTTTACCCAATTCCATACACGCTATAGTCAATACCGCTTCAATTGCCCCAGCTGCCCCTAGTGCATGTCCAGTATAGCCTTTAGTCGAAATAAAAGGCGTGCCCGGAAACATATCTCTTATAACATAACACTCTACTTTGTCATTATCTAATGTTCCTGTGCCATGAGTATTGATGAAAGAAATATCTTTTGGTTTTTTCCCACTGTAGGCCAAAGCTTCAACAATTGCCTGTTTAAGCCCCACTCCGTATGGATGAGGAGCAGTATGATGATAAGCGTCACAGGATGAACCATACCCTAAAACATAACCTCTTGTTTTAGTAATCCTACTTTGTCCAACCTCATAAGGTTCAAGGACCATCATGGCTGCACCTTCACCCAAATTCAAGCCTTTACGATTTCTATCGAAAGGCTTAGAAGGCTGATCATCTGTAATCATTAAAGAAATAAATCCATTGTAGGCAATCGGTGTTAACTCATCGGCTCCTCCAGCAATAACGATATCACACAATCCCGCCTGTAGCCAGGAAAGCCCAATCCCAATAGCATCTGTGGCAGAAGAACAGGCATTCACCACGGTCTGACAAGGACCATCTAGCTCAAAAACATCCTTTATCACTAATGCAGGGTTACTTACCAAATAACGCTTTATGGAAGTCAAAGGTGGATGATTGCCTTTTTTGTATTCATGGTAGAAAGACAGAAAATTTAAAGCTGCGCCAGTTGTTGTGCCTACACATACGCCGACTCTTTTGGAAGAAAGGGCTTTTATAGAATAGCCGGCATCATTCAATGCTTCTTTGACTGCGGCCAAAGCGAAGCGAGCTGTTATCGAAATATTATCATTCTTTGAAAAAAATTGTTGTTTGAAAAAACTTGCTGGCACTTCAAAAACAGGGAATCTACGGGACAATCTTTTAGAGAAACGTCTAGGGGGGGATGGATTAGGGGCCTTACCTTCAAAAAGTGTGCTTAAACATCGGGATAAATTTTGCCCGGCAGCACAGATACAGCCCATTCCAGTAACTCTTGCAGGCAAAACAGTCCTTTTCATTTGTTGGAAATTCTTTCATTAATAAAAGCAGCTAAGGTATTAATTGATTGAAGCGCCTTACGACCTTCTTCCATATTTTTAATCTCAACCCCAAAGTGTTTCTGAACCAAGACGACTATCTCTACGGCATCAAGTGAATCCAGCCCTAATCCTTCACCAAACAAAGGCATATCATCCTCAATATCCATAGGAGTGACATCTTCCAAATTAAGTTCTTCAACAAGAATCTCTTTTAGCTTTTGTTTAACTTCCATATATTTTCTCCTCAAAAAACATGATTCGAAACTCTTTTACACAACAATCTGCTTAGCTAAGCTCTATCGCATCCCCGTGGGAAAAATATACCAACAATTCTATTTTATTCCATCCTCATAACCTTTCTTAAATTCCTCAGGAATTTTTTTAATTTTTTCTGGAACAGTTT
Organism: Desulfovulcanus sp.; assembly: GCF_982781345.1. Taxonomy (NCBI): domain Bacteria; kingdom Pseudomonadati; phylum Thermodesulfobacteriota; class Desulfovibrionia; order Desulfovibrionales; family Desulfonauticaceae; genus Desulfovulcanus; species Desulfovulcanus sp. The sequence continues at coordinate 34,926 of NZ_CEYAEZ010000014.1, read as the reverse complement.
GAACTTTTTTTACAGCTTTACCAGTTACTTTACCTGCCCAATAACAACCACAAAAATTAGAAACTAATATTAACAGTAGTACTAGATTAATTATCCGCATTATTTACCTCTAAACATTAGACATTATTCCCACATATCATAAAAATTAAAGAATTGATATGGGTACTCCGTAGTTATTTCTTCAAGAGAATTTACAAACTGTTTTACATACGGCAAATATTCTTCTCTTTTTTTACCAATATTCTTTGCTACCCGAATTACTTTAACCAATCTAATCTTGCCGGATGACGGACCTATTTTACAAGCAAATAATACTACAATAGGACTACCGAGGACAGAAGCAAGCTTAAAAGCACTAAACGGGAATCTGGCCTTGGTGCCCAAAAATTCAACCTCCACAGTATTTTTATCACTTCCTAACACTCTATCTCCCATAACACATAGAACATGACCTTTTTTCAATACTTCCAACATTTCTAAAGTCCCCCCAAGAGGAGAAGAAGGATCGATAAATTTAAAAGGGCATGATTTATTTGAATGCTCAAAGTATTGTAAATCAACATCTCCATTTTCGCGATGATACACCACGCTGATGGGGACATTAATAAAATCTAATGCGGACATTGCTAGCTGCCAACAGCCAACATGAGCTGTCAATATTATCAAGCCTTGCCCTTCATTAATCAAATTTAAAACGGTTTTTTTATCCTGGGGGCTAGCCTCAATAGATATCTCGCCTAAAATACCAAGGACTGCACGATCTACCAAAGTTTTTCCAAACTCTAAATTTAAACGATAACTGTCCCAAAATCTCTTAAAACCTTCCCTGTTAGGAAACCTTTTTTCAAGATAATATCTAGCCTTCTCCCTGATAGAAGGCTTCAAGGTATAATAAAAAGCTACAAAATACAAAAGGCAGTAAGCTGCTCTTCGACCAGCAATACGAATCAACATGTAAAAAATGTTGTGCTGAAAAGATGTTGCTATGCTCCTACTAGACCACTTACGATATTTATTTTGTATACTCAATGATTTGCTCATGGAAATCAATTCTTCTCTTCAAGAATAAAGTTATAAAGTATGTAATAGTTGCCACTAAAAGAGACAGAATAGGAGCCAATAATAAAGAGCCAAGAAACCATTCGAAAATACGTTCAACACACTCATATCCGAGTGTTCTTAGTGAAATTTCGGTCAGAAATTTTCCATGCCGTAAAAAATACCCCGCCTCAATACATAATGCGGGAACTATAGGAGGCATACACAATTGACTCGCCCCAAGAGCTGCCAACTTATTAAGCTGCAAAAAACCAGCGCTAAGAACTATCAATATAGAATGGCACCCAACCAAGGGTAAAGTACCTAAAAAAATACCTAGGGCTGTAGAAAGCGCCAGGTTCATAGGGGTGGCATTGTTTGCCAACAATGCTTTCAACTGATGTAAAGGACTAATGAATGTTAGTTCGCCACAAGAGTTGCAAATAAGTTTTCTATGAGGCCAGGGGAGGATTGCTCTTATGGTCAACCGTGTATTAAGGAGACTAATTTCTAGATTGTCCTTAAATGAGCGGAAATGAGATACTCTCTCCTCTTTAGGCGGATAATAGACAGAAATATCTACTTCTTTAAGCTCTATCCCTGCCCACGCAGCCTTAACCAGCACCTCTACTTCAAAGGAATACCTTTTTTCATTAAGGCTTAGCTTTTCTAGCACCGATACAGGATAAGCCCGAAAACCACTCTGAACATCGCTTACTTTTTGACCAGTCTGAACGCGTAACCAAAAGTTAGAAAAACTTCTTCCAAATTTAGATATCTTGGGCACATTTAGTGTATTAAAATTACGCCTACCAATAACTATACTCATTGGATTTTTGCGTATTACAGGTATAAAATTAATAATGTCTCTGGGATCATGTTGACCATCTGCATCTAAAGTTATGATGTGCGTCATACCCAGTCGTTTAGCTTCAGCTACCCCAGTTAAAATAGCGGCTCCCTTCCCCTCATTTTTTTTATGACGGATTATCCTGACATCTAGATCTACCAGAGCTTCACAGCCACCATCGGTACTTCCATCATCCACTACCAGGACTTCACTATGCACAGCTAATGTTCGAAGAACAACACTACGTAAGGTGCTTGCATGATTGTAGACAGGTATAACTATTAAAATTTTCATAAAGGTCGACCTTTATTCTTCTTATATGAAATCAATGTGTCCCAAAGTATACCCCGATAGCCAAACCGATGCAAGACTTCCATCATTTGTTGCCCTTTTGATGGAGGGAATATCCTGTCTCTGCGTCCACGAAAAGCTTTTTCTATTTTTTCATTCATTATTTGAGGATTTATGTTAGGCGAAAAATAAAAAATAGGCTTTAGCAACGATGTATCCTGTTTAATTATCCCCTCCTGAACAGCTCTTCTGTATAACCGTGTATTCGGTAGGATACGAATACCAGAAAAGGCAAAGACAACACAGCATGATAATTTTTCAATATTGCTCAAACCTTCATCTATTGTCTCATTTGTTTCCTCTGGGCCACCGAAAATAACAAAATGAGCACAAGGGATTTCGGCCCTGACACACATATCGTTAAAGGCAATAACATCATTGAAACCAAATTTTTTATTAAGACCTCGCAAGGTAACATCGGCAGCGGCATCTGTACCTATTTCCATAGCATAAAGTCCAGAACGTTTAAGCAAGGCAAGGTGTTTTTCCCCCATCCCATATGGGCGAAAAAAAGCACACCAGCGTATAGACAAATTACTGCGCACAATCTCTTCGGCTAGCTGAAGGTAGTGTCCCTCCATGTCATTAAATACTGAGTCAGTAAAAAAAATATGTTCGATTTGGTATTTCTTTACCATACGCTCAATATCAAAAACCACCTCTTTGGGATCACGAGCACGAATTTTTGTCCCTTCTAAAGTCGGATAAGAGCAATATGCGCAACTGTGTGGACAACCTCGTTTAGTCTGTAAATTGGCCAGTCCACTTCGGCTTATATAATAGTCAACTAACTCACTCTCCAACCAAGGTCCGCCAATTTCTGACTCTGCCAAACAATCATGTCTTCCTTTAATAATCTTAGGAGTGGGCAATCTCTTTTCTAACTTACTAATCAAGTTGCAGATAACCCTCTCCCCTTCACCAACTATTCCATAATCTGCACCAAGATAGGTGAGAATCTCTTCTGGTAAAAGTGAAAATCCTGGTCCCCCAACGATTATTGGTGCCGAGCTTATCTCTCGAATAGTTTTAACAATAGTCCGAGCTTCTGCAAGAAACCAGTTCTGATCAGAAGTTAAAGAATCTACATTATCAATGTTGCGTAAAGAAATGGCCACAAAATCTGGAGAAAAGTTCTGAACCTTCTTTCGTAAACGTTCAATTGACCGCTCAGCTACAAGATAGTCAAATTGTTGAACATTATGTCCATGTCTCTTTAAGCTGGCAGCGATAACCGCCATACCTAGAGGGAAGACTGGATATGGTTCAGTACAACTATTGGATGAGATTAGAAAAATTTTGCTCATCAATTAATCAAGATAGCCTATTGGCGGACGAACTCTTTAAACAAAGTTCAACTAAATTTTCCAAACTCTTCACTGGTTGGTCCTGAAAATAAATGACCCCACTGTTATCACATAATATCCTACCGTAAAGATTACGGCACTTTCTCAAGTTCTTTTCAATCACAAAAAAAACAGCACCTGGCTTGTACCCCTTCTCTTCCGAACCAAAAAATGAGGGAGTAAGCTCACAAAAACCGGCCAGCATTATTTCATTTTCACCCCAAGAGATATTTTCGATAGCCATACGTATACTAGAAAGGCAAGAAGGGTGCTCTTCATTGACAACAAAGCTCCCACCGGTCAGGCCAAACCGGATGGTTGCCTCCCCCAAAAAACTACTGGGTAGTGTATAAACAAAAAGTTTTGGACTTGCTAAAAGACCATCTTGAGGGATAACTGTATTAAAAAAGTCCATATCGGCACTAAGAGAACCAGTAACTGTTGTGGCGATAACACCAATCGGCCGTTTCTCACTCCACTCATCAATCCCTGCATCCTGAAGTGCCAGGGCAATGGCTAATGTACCCAACTTAGAATAATCGTCCATTCGGCCAAAACGATTTGATTGAGGCAAAATTTTCTTGGACTGATTCAGGTGTAGTTTGCCATATGACATGACAAGATGCTTACTTTTTTCTCCCTGGCCCAAATCACCAGTAGTAATTCTCCCAATACCCGTTAATAAAGCCTCCATCATAAGTTAGCCCTTCGTTCCAAAATAATGGCCGCATTAATTCCTCCAAAGCCTGAGTTCGTACTAAGTAGATAATCACCCTCTAGCTTCACAGGGTGACTAGATACCATTTTTTCCGCGCCTTTTTCCGGACATTTGCAGCCAATAGTCGGTAAGGCAAGTCCTTCAGACAGAACCTTGAGCCCCAGAACAATCTCAATCCCTCCAGCCGCCCCTAATGTATGACCCAGAGCTCCTTTTACTGAGTGAACAGGTATATTTCTATGGCCAAAAACCCGACGAAATGCGGTTAGTTCCATTTGATCATTGTAAACTGTACCAGTACCATGCGCGTTGATGGCACAGACCTCATCTGGATCTAGGCCACTCTTTTGCAGGGCCAGCCTTATTGCCTGCACGAGCCCAAGACCATCAGGTATTGGAGCCGTCATGTGGTAAGCATCATTAGCAACCCCCCACCCCAAAATTTTCCCTAAACAAGGCCTGTTTTCTCTCTGACAACGGTCTTCACTCATAAGCAACAATGCGGCTCCTCCTTCACCAAGAGTTAAGCCACTTCGATTCCGATCAAAGGGTTGGCAGGGAATGGAAGATAAGGCCTTAAGGGCTGAAAAACCAGCATGAACAAACTCGGTAACCAGATCAAAACAACAAATTAGAACAGAATCTAAATGTCCAGTAGCAATCAGGGCCGCGCCTCTTGCAATGGCAATAGTAGATGATGCACAAGCAGCGTTAATATTTATACCGGGTACAATCAAATTAAACCGTCTTGATATGGCAGCAAGAATTTCTCCCGGCAAAAGACTTTTCGGGTCAGCAGGCTGTTTTCTGCATATCCGCTCCAAACTATCTATCCCTGCTTTTGCCGTGGCTGTGATTAGAATTGTATCAGAAGGAACCGGACCAAACGAATCAAGAAGCCTATCCAGGAGAGAATAAATTAAAGAAGATGGAGCAGTTGCTTCTAAATCTTCAATCAATGCTGCAAAATCCGAAACATAATTTTTTGTGCTAAAACGGCGGATATGCTTAATACCTGACTTCCCTGCCAGTAGATTATGCCAGATCTCATCCAATTCACTGCCTAGAGCAGTAACAATTTTCGCCTGTGTTATGCATACCTGTCTCATTTCAGCTCCCCAGCCCTCCACCGCTCACAAAATTCTATATAAAAAGGAGGCGGAGAAAAGAGGAGATTATTTTGCGCGTCCATAAACAACTGCACTGTATAACCTGTGGTTGTTATCCTATTGCTACTATTCCTGATAACAAATTCGATGTTTATCCTTGCAGCCTCTGACCAGTGCATTATTGCTTCGACGATAAAATCGTCTGGGTACATTAGTGGCGCTATATAGTCTATATGTATTTTCTTTATAGGCGTAACTATGCCATGACGATAAAAGTCAAGATATCCTATACCATACTTCTCTCCAAGAGCAACCCTCGCATCTTCAAAATAGCTAGGATAGCGACCATGCCAAACAATGCCTAATGGGTCTACTTCTTCAAAACGAACCCTGCGTTTAACAGAAGTGCGCAATGGTTTTGGAGCATCTGTGTTAGCAGGAAAATACGGCCTTCTCATATAACGCCCTGCTCTTTTTCTTCTAAAAATAACCTAAATCTCGAAGCCTGGTCTCCTGCCAAATTAAGAGAAATATCATACTGCAGCCCCATCGAAGGATTTTTTTTACAACAAATCTCTATCTCCTGGTTGGGGAGCAGGGGAACTTGGAACTTGGCCTTGGAAACAGTACGCAATTCCAGAGACTGCTGTTCATATTCTTCAATCGTTGTTTGGGCCATCATTATTTGAACAACTGCCGGCAATACAGGATTGCCGGGGAAATGCCCCGAAAACCCAACAAATTCAAGAGGAAATAAATAGGTTTTGCAAAATTTACCAGGCTCTTTCTGGCAAACATCGGTTAACGATGCAGCAAGAATCTCTTTCTTCATCCTGCTCATAATATTTTCATACCTGTAAGCTTTAATGTTAGATTATAATTATTTACATAATCTTTAAAAATAATTTTGGTAGGCACTGCTATGCCGCCAATATTTTGATATTGAGCATAAAAAACCTCCCATATAACTTTACTAACAAAATAACTTTTTCGCATGAGATTTCTACTCTTCACATTAAAAACACATTCCAGATAACCATTGTCAAGCTTGCTACTTATTTTTAATCTATCTTCTGATAGAAGATTTGCAAAACCAGATTTCGGATGATAATCAATAAAAATTTTTCTTATACAATCTGCTACATGTTCTGTAAATGATGGAATTTTCGTTATTGAAGGTAAAACAAAATTCTTATGAACAGAATCTTCGGAAACAACTAAATCAAATAATTTAATACCCCAATTATTCAAGGCAACAACTTTACCAATTTTTTTCTCTGTATCTATCTGCAGGATACCATCCATCAAAAGATGGTGTTCCTTAAATTGCAGTAGCACAACATGATGCAACTGCAATGCAGTTTGAAAATTAAGCCAGTATCGTTTGACATACAAATCAGCTTGTCCGTTGGTATTATCCCTCTGCCTAACAAATCCATTGTCATCAACCTTAAACACGCATCCAGTCACAATAAAGACAAAAATAAAAGATATAATACTTTTCTTCACAACTGCCTCCGATAAAAGGCCGGAATAACAAGCAATGCAGAAGGTATAGCCGCTCCAATCCCAAAAAGCACAGTTACACCAATGGAATATAAAGCTGGATGCTTTGCAAATGCCAGGGCACCAAAACCAGCTATAGTAGTAAGGCCGGAAACAAGAACAGCACGACTTACAGTGAGACAAGTTTTATCAGACAATTTGCACACCATAAAGATACCGTAATCTGCGCCCAGTCCAATAATTAAAGGAACAGAGATTATATTCATCAAATTAAAATCAAGGCCCAAAACCCCCATTCCTCCACAAACTGCTGCTAATCCTGTTAGGACAGGGATCAGGGCAAGGAAAACTTTTCTTAGATCCCTGAAAAGACAAAGGAGTAAAGATATAACCATGATAAATGCGAGTAAAAGAAACCTGATAAAATCTTTCTGCATGGCCCCGCTTAATTTTCTCTTAAAACTGGATGGAGAAACTAGCCGAAGTCCCTGGCTTTGCACTGCGGCCACACTTTTTTTTACCAATTCAGTATCCGGGGCCAGGGTCATTATCAGTGGCTCTGTTGCCTGGTTCACTACCAGCATGTCGTACAAATCTCTTAAAGAAAGCTTACTGAAATCATTCGGAGTGATTGGAGGATGAGCTTTTTCTAGTAGGTCATAAAACCTGGAAAAAGCTTTTTTTGAAAATCCAAATTTCTCAGATACCTTGGCTATTTTTTCGCGCAAAACAGCCTGTTTCTGCGGTGTCCAGAAATTATGCCATCGAGTTTGGTTAATGGTCTGAGTCCTGATAGAAGGCAAAAAAGGCGCTAGGCTAACCATTGGTATAGCACTATCCGCTTTTTTCAATCTGACAAAAATCCTGTCGTTCAGCTCAAGGGCGCTCTGCATGTCAGGAGCGCTGGCAAAGATAACAGCTCTATCACGCATATCTCCCCATATCTTTTTTATTTGCGCCTCATCCCGATGAATCTCATCCGAAACATAATTTAATAAATGGAGGTCCCCATTAAAATGGAGATGAGAGGCCTGCCAAATACAAAGCGCAAAAAAGAGTATCCAACCAAGAAAAATCAACCGGCCATTAGAAATAGTTTTTGCATTTCCCCTTTTCAAGATTGGAAAAACTATCTTTTGTTCTTTTACAATAAAGTGAGGTAGCACAATAAGGGAAAGGAGCAGGGAAAAGGCCAAACCTATGATAGAAAACAGTGACAACTGACGCAGAACAGGTAAATTGGAAGCAAGAAGCGTTGCAAATGCAACAATAGATGTTAAAGCACCATAAAAAATGGGCCGTGCTATCATGGACAAAATTTTCTCCGAAGAGGCGCTTTCGTAGCGAAAGGCAAAAAAAACATGCAGGGCATAATCGATAGAAATGCCTGCAAGGACAGCTCCAAAGCCAATAGTAAGTCCAGAAACTTTGTCATAAAATAAAGACAGAGTAGCGCCGGCAAAGCACAAAACTATGGCAGGGACAAGCAATACTAAAACTCCCTGCCAGCAACGCAAAAAAATCAAAAAAATTACGATAAGCGCGACAAATGAAAATGACAAAGCAACAGCTATATCTCTTTTGATAACTTTTGCGTTTGCCACGGTATAGCGATGACCGCTGACCATTGCTACTTTAATAGAAGAAGGAACGATATTCCTGACTAGCTTTTGAAAATGAGCAACTAATTTTTCAGAACCAGGCAAATCAGTGATTTTGGTGTCCGTCTCAGCAACAAGAAGCAAATTTCTTCCATCAGCACTAAAAAAATGGTTGTTCTGAATTCGAACTTCAGGCACAATCTTAATGGACAAAAATTTACGCCACAAAATATCACGGAAGTTCAATGGATCAATTTGAATAACTTGCTTTAAGCCCAATCCCTTTGGCGACAGCATTATGAAATAATTATTCCGAATTGCAGACTCAATATATTCATCATCTACTCTTCTTTCTATCTCGGCCAAGTCTTCTTTGGTAGCCAGGTTGGGCAAGTTTTGCAGCAACCAGAATAAAAAATTCAGGCCATCATTCTGTTGCGGTCCGGTTATAACTCTCTTAAAAAAAGGCGGACGCATGGCCCTTGCCAATTGATCAGCAGTCTCAATCAAAGCCCCAGGGGCTACCCCTTCATCGGCACTTAGGTTAATAAAAATCTTATGAAAAAAAGGGGTCTTTTGTAAAAGCTCAAAATCTTTTACGAGTGCCGACTCATTGTCGGGCAGCATCATTTCAATACCTTCCTCTATTGTCAGTCTGCTAAATACAAGAATGGTTAGAATGACACCTAGCAAAGTAATTACAATTAACGTCTTTCGGCGGGATGCAAAGAATGTTAGGAAAAAGGAAAGTAAACGAAAAAAAGGCATGTTATTTAAAAATATCTTCGGGGAGAATAACATTAACTTCTGGATTTATAAACTTAATACGGGTAAAATCTTTATCTTTTTCATGTAGTTCAATAGTATCTATGGTTTTTCTGTCTTCAGCAAATATAATGCTCAAATAGTCCAAAATTTGTTGCTTTGTATTTTTAGGTCTTAAAAATAAAACAACTGGATTTCTGTCTAAAATTTTTATAGAGTACTTTTTTTGAAGCCATTTCAAGTCAAACGTTGCCCAAGCAAGCAATTGCTTTTGCAGAACTTTCATGCCTCGTTCTTTTTGTGGATCAAAGCTTATCTCCTTCCCATCGATTTCATTCCATCGTTTTCCCTTGCGTCCAGCTAACACAAACCCCATGCGAACCGGTTCTAAATATTCCCAGCGCAAACGATCAGGCTTTTGAAAATAAAATCTGCCTCTGGATATAAGAACTTCGTCAAACATAGCCAGATGTTTTTCCTGTCTGAATTCACAGGCTAGACTATTGATACTGCTTGCTGCTTCCTCTATTTCCCTCAGTAAAGAAGTATCCTGTGAAAATGATAGAGTTGCTCTGAAATAAAGTGTAAAAAAAAGAATTATAAAAACGATCAGAAAAAAATGAGGAGAGGTGTAATAGCGTCCGCTAAAACATGTCGTTAACTTCATGTAATTTTTATCCTTATTTCTAATATCTCAGCTATCAACCTGTTTGTCACTCCTTATCAACATTAATCCACAATTTCAGGCGTCCACGAGCAATTATCTCTTTCTTCAACAACACCTCTGCTTCAACAACAGCAAAGTGTTCCACAACTGCAACAGTGTCCACATTAATATTCAAGCAATCTCCCACAAATGGCCTTTTTATTATATCAATATCTTGCATCCCTACTAAAAATCCAGTTCTAGCAGGTACCTTATCGAGCAAACATCTATATCCTTCTATAGTAGCATAGGCCTGGGCCATGATTTCAATCAAGGCCGCTGAATCAAGTTGTTCATTTTCATCCACAAAAATGATGTCGTCTGTTATAACCGCCTCTACTACACCAGAGCCATCACCATAAGACAGCAAGCGATCCACCAGCAGCATAGGTTTACGATGTGGAACTAAACTTTGGACAGGGACAGGAAGAAAAGGGGTATCCATACTATAAAATCCTATCAGGATTTTTCCAGCATGTCGGGTCAGAGGCGAGATAATCACCAGTCATCTGATAAGCCATCCCTCTGCAACCATAACACTCGACATTTAATTCACATGATTTACATGGCCCCTTGATATATTCTCTAATATTACGCAGTTTGAAAATAACATCACTGGAACTGATAATTTCTGCCAAGGAACTAGTACGGATATTGCCAACAGAGATATCTACGCCAGGACAGGGTAAAACATCCCCTGAAACAGTTACAGTACAGGAATATGCATGGCGGTTACACTTCAAGCCAGCAACAGGAGGATGTGGCTCCCAAATTATGCCAAAACGCTCGCGATCTATCTGGGCAAGTTCGCAGAACAACTTGTATAGTTCATCGGATGACACACTAAGCTCTAAATGGTCTCTGGCTCGTCCCTGAAGAGTAATGATTTCAAAATAAGGAATTATATTTCTTTCTCTGGCCCAAACCCACATATCAGGCAACTCTTGAATATTTTGCCTGCAAATTATTGACTCTATGCCGAGAGGAAAATCATCATGTGGGTATCCCGCTTCTAATAAATTATTAAGTCCCTTTTGAATTGCCTTATAAGCACCGGTTTTCCCCGCAAGACGATCCTGGACATCCTCCTGAAAACTGTTCAACTTGATAACAGGAGAAACACCCATTGAAAAAAGTTCCTTAGCAATATCCCTGGAGATAAATGTTCCATTTGTAAAAAGATCAATGCCAACATCGCGCTGATAAATATACCGTATAATTTCCATAATCCGCGGGTATAATAAAGGTTCTCCACCGCCAATAATAATAATTCTACGAGCACCAAGCTCTATAGCCTGATCTATCACGTTGATAACTTCATCAAACCTTAGCTCATCGGCTTCTTTTTCACCCGCATCAGCATAACAATATATACAACGCAAGTTACACTTACGACTCAACTCCAGTTCCAGAGACAAAAGGTTTCCTTTTTTTCTGGCATTTTCGATCTCTGTATCTGTAAAATTCGCTCCCCATGGGCGTTTCAATCCCAACATATCATCTCCGCCGAAAATCAAAAAATGTAACAGGTTTTCTTTTTCCAGGCTGATTAGTTTTTCTTGTTATTTCTTCAGGGGTTGTCAGAACAACTTCAGGCTTAACTCTTATACTTGCAGCAATTTTTTCTGAAACATATTCAGGTGTAAGTGATTGATCAGTTGTCCCCACAACTACACGAATATGATCAGATAACTCATATTTACTAAATACTTCAATATAGTAACCAGCAATAGAAGGAATCTCCTGTAGCACGCTAAAAATGGCAGGGGGGTAAACAGTGGTGCCACGATATTTTAAAGCCTGTGACTTTCTTCCTAAAATTGGACTCAATCTGTAAAAATTTCTTCCACAAGGACAAGGCTCTGTATATAATATAGCTATATCTCCAGTTTTATAGCGAAGTAAAGGCATTCCAGTAATACCAAGTGGCGTGGCAACTACTTCGCCAGGCTCACCAGGCGATAAAACTCTGCCTCTCTCATCAACTATCTCAACAACAATTAAATCCGGATGTACATGACCTCCCTTACCTTGCTCGCACTCACAAAAGGCAGTAGCCATTTCAGAACTAGCATAGGTACCAAATATTTGAGCGCCCCACATTTCTTTCAAGGTCTGACCAAGTGGTACTAATGAAAAATCTTTTTTTCGTATTGGCTCACCAATGCAGACAAGCTTTTGAACACCTAATCCGCCAGGATCTACCCCCTCTTGTTTTAAATGATTTGCTAAAGTCAAAAGAAGGCTTGGAACACCTATTATTGCTGTGGGACGAAATTTTCTAACTAGCTCCAAAAGCACAGGCAAACTGCTCGAACCTCCCCTGATAACAGTTGCTCCTATTCGGTTAAGACCCAGAAAGTAAGCTAAACCAGCCATAAAACATCTATCAATAGCAACAGCAACCAACACCCTGTCATCTCTGGTTATCCCTGCTGTTCGCAAAGAAATCTCTTCATTGTAAGCCAGCCTAGCCAAATCGTTTTGAGTCAGGCAGATAGTGATGGGTTCTGCTGTTGTGCCGGAAGTTAAACAAACATCTACAATATCTTTTTCATCCACACATAGAAATTTCGAAAAAAAAAGGCCTAAGTCTTCCTTTGTTGTAAATGGTAACTGTGACAGACTTTGAACAGTTTTAATCTGTGCTGGATCAATTTTATGTTTAGCAAATAGCTCGCTATAAAATGGAGATTTTGTTGCAATGTATTTTAGATGTTTTTGCAGAAGTTCATTTTGCAAATCTATGAGGGTCTCAAGATTTTGAAACTCAATTTCGTTTTCAGTATTGAGCATAGAGAGGCGAACTTTATTGCTTAAATTACTAAACATGCAACAGCTCTCGTTTAGTATATACTTTTAGCATTCAACTTAGAATTATCAATATCCCGCTAAAAAATTCCCAACTTGTACTATTTTTCAGTTTAAAATCTGAGATTCCATCAAGACAAACACTCCTCGCAATGATTTAACGCTCATCCTACCATTGCGAGGGCAACGAAACTACCCATGTCCATCTCACCATTGGATGAAAATCACTGATTCAAAATGTCCTTTTATTTCAATATGTTTAATATAAAACTCAATTAAAATTCACTTAATTTAGAAATCCGCAAAATTAAATATATCTATTTAGACTTCACCATCTGCCAATATCCTCTGCTATCGAATGCGCCTGCAGAAACTAGGTTTGCCCTGATTTTTTCTACAGGCGCAAATAGACAATAAAAACTTTATTTTTTATTATAAGCAATTGCTATAAGTTGAGCTTTTATCTCTCTATCCAAGTTTTCTATCCATCCATTATAATTGGTATGAATTCTTCCGGCCTTATATTTTAGGTTGATACTATCCTTATAATTTATATTATAACTTGTTCTATTAAAAGTAATGTTAACAATAGCAACATGAGAACGAACACGTAACGTCGCCTCAATATACCCAGGTTTTATTGTCTTCATTTCCCAGCCTAACCTTGCTCCAGCAACTTTGATAGCAGCTTCAATATCCTTCAAACTTAATTTCTTACCAGCTGGCGCAACAATAGGTGCGTTGTTAATGTTATAGACAGGACCTGTTCTTAGTCCAAGACATGAAGTTAATACCATAGATAATGATAAAACAAATAAAGTAGATGCAAATTTCTTAGCCCCCAAAGCAGACAATTTTAAAACTCTCATAACAACCTCCTTTTATATAAATTTAAACATTATTCCTACGCATCTCCTTTATAGTTTTTGCCATAAGAGCCTTAATGTATTTACGCATATCTATATGTGATGCGAATCCTGAAGGATATACAGGCTTTAACACCCTAATTTTAATAGTTGCTGGCTTTAAATAAAAATGCCCCGGAGGCAAAAGATTATCCGTCCCCACAATACATATGGGCACTACAGGACAATTAGTCTTCATCGCTATTTTAAATGCGCCAGAATAAAATCTTCTTAACTTTCCATCCCTACTACGATGTCCTTCAGGAAAAAAAAATAAAGTACCCCGTTCAGAGAGGACATTACAGGCTCGATCAATGAAATTATCTTTATCCAAACTTTCCACATTAAGATAGCCGGCTAATCGCATAAATGGAGCATAAAAAAATATCCGAAAAGGCCACTCTCGGACTGTAAATACGATATTACTCAGCGGCAACACAGCCATAAAGTAAACATCAAAAAATGACAAATGATTTGCAACAAAAATACAAGGCGAGCTTATAGAGTCTTTATCAGAAAATTTTACTTTTATTTTAATAAACAAGGAAGCAATAAACAACCATACACGTCCATATATCCAAATGAGGTGACGAACGACTCTATCGGTTTTCCAATTGGTAAAAACTTTACAAATTATGTAACTTGGAAATGCAATAATAATTGCAACAATTGTCCACAAGCAGATTGCGGAATAAAACGCTATATTTAAAAAGAAAGCTTTTAAATAATAGTTTAACAACTTGAGGACTTACTTTTTATGATGTCCCAGCAAAAACTCTTTTCAAACGTCATAGATCGCTCGTTTCTTGGGTCGGGAAAATGTAGCAATTTCCAGTGTGCAAATTCATATTTTTGCAGGGGCATCTTTTATTCTTTTGGGACAATATCCTTTACGTATTTTGATGCAAAACTTACAAGCTACAAAGTATAAAGCCTATTCGCTCTCAACTTCTCTCTTTTTATCAATAACAAATTTATAAAGCTCTCCTAAAGTACGTATAGATTTTATTGACTCATTTTCACGAATTTTAAAGTTAAACGCTGTTTCCAAGACTATTACCATATCCACCGCATCAAGGCTGTCCAACCCCAAATCCTCATAGAGGTGAGCTTCAGGAACCATTTTTTCCAAATCCAGTTCAAATTCCTCCGCTAAAGATTTATTGATTACATCTATAATCTCCTGATCAGTCATCTTTATATCTCCTCAGAATAATTGTCGAATTTACTCCACCCAACGCAAAGCTGTTTTTCAACACATTGTTAAGGGAACAAGTTTCCAACTCACGTATACATTTAATTTTAGCACATATTGGATCCACTTTGTCCAAATTCAAAGTGCCAATCAACTTCTGTTGATTAAGCATGACGATTGTGCCAATAAGTTCAAGAGAACCACTCGCGGCCATTGTGTGGCCTAAATGACCTTTAAGGCTGCTTACTGGCACTTGCCCCCCAAAGGTATTATAAATCGCTTCAGCCTCAGCCAGATCTCCCTGTATCGTACCTGTAGCATGCGCATTTATATAGTCAATCTGTTCCGGTTGCAAGCCTGCATCAGCTAGTGCATTACGCATGCATACTTCTATAGATGCAGAATTTGGGTTAGCAATATTAGAACTGTCTGAACATGTAGCAAACCCCAAAATTTCTGCATATATTTTTGCATTTCTTTTCTTAGCTGATTCTAAAGACTCCAAAAGAAGAATTCCACATCCTTCAGAACAAACTACCCCATCACGTTTCAAATCAAAAGGACGCGGGCTTTTAGAGGGCTCTCCATTATAACGAGTGGAAGCTGCATTCATGATGTCAAAAGTTGCAGCAGTCAATGGATGGAATTCATCTGCGCCTCCGCAAAGCATCATGTCTTGCTTTCCCATAGCAATCATTTCAAAACCGTATCCCACAGCCTGGCAGCCTGTAGAACAGGCAGCAGAAGGAGCAAGAACACGGCCGGTAATGCCCAGAGCCTGGGCGACATTTGCAGCACAGGAATGCCCCATTATTTGGAAAAATAGGGTGGATTTAATTTTTTCAAGGCTAAACTCTTTTAGGTAATTTTCAAAAAAATTTTGTATAGTATAAACACTACCAACTGTTGATCCTATAACTAGGCCTACTCGCTCTTGAGAATAATAGCCTTGTGGAACTCCGGCATCCTTTATAGCTTCCTGACTAGCTATTGTAGCATAAATTGACATCTTCGACATGGAACGCCGAAATTTTCTAGGTATCTCCTTAGGATTGATGCCTGGAACCAATCCGGCAATGTGACATCTAAGCCCTTTAATTTGAGCCAATTCCGGGATTCCTCTTATGCCACTTTTATTTTTCAATAAGGCATCTTCCAGTATTTCGACACCTCGCCCAAAAGGAGAAACGGCGCCTATGCCAGTTACAACAACTCTCTTTAACGACATTTTTTCAACTCACTTCGAAGATGATTATGTCCAAGAATAAGACCACAAACTAAAAAGGACGAGACCATCGCACCAAGAACACCAGGAGCCACAATTGCCTGGCCGGCAAGAAAAAGCCCTTTTAATTTTGTAACAGGCATCGGATTATATTGTCCTATCTTGTGCTTAATACCATACAAACTACCAAATGGAGTGTTTGTATAATCCCTTAATGTAAGTGGAGTTGCGCTATCAATATAATTTATTTTTTGTCCAAGTTCCGGACATACAGAGGCTAGATAATTTTGTATTATCTGCATCATCTTATTTTTAAACAAACAATAATCACTTGTTCGGTTTCCAATAAATGTTTCTTTCCATTTAGCAACTTGCTCCATATAACCAGGTGTAATCACAATTACTGCTTGTTTTGTGCACTTGTTATGTACATTATGGCCTGAAGCAATATAAATTGGAAATGACAGAAAATCATTTGATTTATCAAAAAATGATACACAATCAGTATTTGGACAAATAAAAAAATTTCTTTTTTTAAGTATCTCTATTGGAGGTTCACATAATCCAAAAAGCATAAAAGCTGATGGAGTTTCTTCAAAAGTCCGTAGCCTCTTTTTATATACTGGTCGAAACAAATGATCTGGAACTATTTGTAATAATATCTGAGGGTGAAGGGTAGTTATGCAATGATTTGATTCTAAAATCTCCTTGTTCTCCAATTCTACACCAAGAACAGAGCCAGCAGATGAAAATAAAACTCTTTTAACCCCGTGACCACAATATATATCTATTCCTATCTTGTTTAATTCTGCTTCAAAGGCCCGTACTATACTCCATCCCCCGCCCTTAATGCCGCAAACAGATTTATAATAAGACCCAACAATCAAAGCATGGTTTGTGAAAGAGACTTCTTCAGGAGACACGCCATAAAGAAGACAATGCATGGATAAAATTGATTGAAGAAGTTCATTTTGTGTTAGCTGATTAAGAAAAGTTGCAAGGCTTGGGCCTTGAAATTTTTGAAGCGCAGAGTCCATATGAAACCTTTGGTCAAGGTTTAAAAAAGGAGAGGAATCAAAGGTTTCCTCAACTGCTTCTAAATATCTTTTTATAGCATCTTTTTCCTCGGGAAACTGCTCGCATAGTTTGTCTTGAATCCTTCTGTATCCATAAGGGAAACGGAATTCGCTACCAAGGCTTACAATACGAAATATATCAAAGCCTTCCGGATCAAAGGGAACTTTCTCTATTTGATTACTTATTCCTAAATAGCGAAAATATGTATCGAGGATTTCACCTGATCCAAGGCCTCCTGTATAATGAAATCCTGTATCAAAATGCACGCCGCTTCGCCAAAATCCTCTAAGTAACGGCGCAATTTTTTTTGACTTTTCGACCAAGGCAACTCTATAGCCATGTTTGCCTAAAATCGTAGCCGTGGTCATTCCGGAAACACCGGCTCCCAAGACAATAAAGTCATACTTCATTTGCTAAACCTCAGGAGCAAACATGAATTTGTTCCACCAAAGCCAGCTGAGTTGCATAGAACAAGTTTAGGTGGCCTCTCTATTGTCTCTGTTACTATATTCAACTTTTTTGAACTTTCATCCGGTTGTTCAAAGTTGATATTTGGAGCTATAAATTCATGTTGTGCCATTATTGTGCAATAAACAACCTGTGAAGCCCCGGACATCCATAGCTCATGTCCTGTCATTGATTTTATAGATGAAACTAGTGGCGTAACAGGGCCAAAAACCGATGCAATAGTTTCTGCCTCGACTGCGTCTCCGGCAGGGGTTGAAGTTGCATGGGCGCAAATATAGTCAATTTCAGACGGATTGAGATTTGCCTGTTTTAAAACCTTTGTGATTGCCCTGTGAAGACCGCTGGAACTTGGGACCGAGATATGCCCTCCATCGGAAGAAAAGGCATAACCGGCTATTTCTCCAAGAATTTTAGCTCCACGTTTTTTGGCGAGGTCATATCTTTCTAAAATCAATGCAGCAGCGCCACCACTAGGAACCAGGCCATCCCTGTTTGCATCAAATGGTCTGCTAGCAGCATGAGGAGCATCTGTCCTTATTGAAAAAGCCCCAAGAGCATCGAAACTGCAAACTGATTGCCAGTTAATTTCCTGCGCTCCACCACAGATAACGCGCTCCTGCCTACCCGTGGCAATTAAATCAGCAGCCTGACCAACAGCATGAGAACCGCTTGAACATGCCGAACTAATTGTCCAACTGGCGCCTCGCGTCTTAAGAAGAGTATTTAAATTCATTGTAATGGTGGAAGTCATGGCCTGGAACACAAGGCCACTGCCTATCATTTTGGTTTCTCTAAATTTACGCAAAATATCCACCTGCTCTACTGCTGCCAGACAACTTGAATCTGAGCCAAAAATTAACCCGGTTTCATCATTTTGAATATCCTCAGGCTCAAGACCCGACATATCCAGGGCTTCCATTACAGCAGCATAGGCGTGAAGTGCAAAAAGAGGCATTGTTTTGCGCTGCTTCCTGGACAAATATTTTTTGGGTTCAAACCCGAAAATTTTACCTGAAAGCGGACTTCTAAAACCCAATTCTACTCTTTGTTCGTCAACAACAATCCCTGACTTTCCTTGACGAAGAGCCTCCGAGACCGTCTCGACGTCGTTCCCTAGGGAAGAAATTATTCCTATTCCTGTTATAGCTACCCTATACATAAGTTCTTAATAGTCTCGCAATTTACATGTTATCTATAAAAACTAATAACAACTCAATCCTTTTCCTATCCCAGATTTTAATTCCACTTCTAAAGCCTATTTCAAGGGGAAACCAGAGGGCTTTAGCTACTTAAAGTCTCTATGATTCGTTGTCAAAAATTGCAACAGATAGTCGAGCTGATTTAAGCCAAAATTGTAGCCTTTGTTTGTAAAAAAAAATTGCCGTTGGTACTTTTAGATTCAGAAGCCCAGACATTTATCAATCCTCAAGAGTTATATCATGGAAAGGCCTTAAGACAGATCGTTAGTTCATCTGATTACAAAGCAAGCTTCATCAATAGCTACCCTGGCCTGATAGTCTAAGTTTATTCCGCCAAGTTTTAATACAAGTGCAGGACTCATGATCTACGCTACCTTGTTGTAAATCCATGAAAAGGAGTTAACATTGTTTGTGCAGTATACAATGCTCCCCACCTTTAAACTACAACCAGTTCTTGTGGAATAGTTTATCCTTAACTCTAAGCTTTTCACTTCTTTAAAAAATATACTGCTCTTATAAAAAAATCTAACGTGATGGGCAATACAAAGAATCAGCTTCTACGAACAGCTTTGTTCCTCGGCACTTTAGCTCACTATTGAGCCTCAGGACCTACTGCTACCTTCCTTGGATGTGATTGATCAGAGGTCTGAAAGCATAAACAGAAAAATTGCGCATGGGAGCAATATAGCCTCGTGGCCAAACGTTCAAGGCAATATTGGGCACAGATACGACATTTTTTTCAAGGCCTTAGCCAGGTGTGGGTAATATTTTAGACTGCTATATTTGAAAAGTGGTAGGCTGGGATCTCGATGAGAAGCAAAAGCTGAGGCTGGCTTGACATATTGGAGGAAGCAATAGCGCGTGAATTTCCAGAAGAAGTAAGTGGACTGAGGAAGAAAGTCTTTATCGATTATGAATTTCGCCCGATTTCAAGAAAATTTATTAATACTTGTGCACACTTAGAAATAGAGCGAATATTTACAACATATGAGAACCCGAAAGGGAACAATGTCTTGGGCTATGGAAAGCATTACACTTACAGGAGGTAAAATCCACACTTACGAGTCTGTGGCCAAACTCCATTACTGACTACCAGATTAGAAATCCTGGTTTCTTGAAAGCATTACAAAGGGCTGGGTAAGTCCCGCACCCATTTTCAGCAAATTTTGTGGCAAAGCAAAAAATTAACTTTAAAATCATCAATGCTCATCGCTATTCAGGTACTTTGTCAAAATGGGTGCGGGACGAAGCTTGCGGATAAGCAGAGCATCGGAGTGACAAAACTAAATATCCGGGACTATTTACCATAACTATCGACAATAAAAAGAATATTCATTTATCCCAAATACCCCATTATACTCTGCCCGCAAGCAAGCTATAGATGGGTCCAAGCATTTGCACCAGCATGAGAAAAATCAGGATTGAAAAAAATATGAAAAAAATGTCCCCTGGATCCGTGAAAATTAACTCAACAACGATTCCTGTAACAATCCGAGACTTTTGGAAAACAGCGAAAACTGTCTGACCGAGTTAGGCAGCCTTAATTAAAATCTTTTTAAATCGTTAGCTCCAAAATTTGCTTAAAAACCTGAAAATATAATGTCCCATAAATCCAACTAATCGTGTTAAAAATTTTAAGTTAGGCTGCCTCCGAGGGAATTTTTTCGCCAGTTTGACAAAAGTTCCAGATTGCTAATTGTCAATAAACAAAATTTACTCACTTTCACGGATTCAGAAATTATGAAAATTTGCCCTCTTAAATAAAGTTTGGCCACAGATTCTTACACAATTAATTTGGCAAACTTCACATATGACATTGCGTTGAATATTCTAGGCAGAACTTATCATTTTGGGCTACTGTTTTTAGCAGCCTTACATATAAAGCCCCCCGTTTACACTTATCACTTGACCCGTTATGTAGCTGGCATCCTCACTAAGTAAAAAATTAACTACTCCCGCGACCTCCTCCGGTCTGCCAAATCTTTTCAAAGGAATTAGAGGATACAGTTTCTCTTTTGATAAATCCATGGTCATTTCTGTTTCTATGAGGCCAGGTGAAACTATGTTCACAAGGATGCTCCTCCGGGCGACCTCCCTTGCCAACGCCTTGGCAGCACCAATAAGGCCTGCCTTTGCTGCCGAATAATTGATTTGCCCTGCCTGCCCTGTTTCTCCAGATACTGATGAAATAGCAATTATTCTCCCTTGTCGCTTTGGTAGCATCGCCTTTATTACAGGCCGAACAACATGAAAAAAACCAGACAAGTGAACATTTATCACATCATCCCAGTCTTTTTTGGGCATCATAGCCGCTAGCCCATCTCGAATTATACCCGCGTTATGAATAAAAGCATAAGGCACATCCTTTTCTAGTAATGGCTCAAGGGCACTTAGAACAGCCTCTTCATTTCCAACGTCAAATGGTAAAAGTGTACAATGAGATATACCTTCCTTTTCAATCTCCTGTTTGATTCTTTCTGCTCCCTCATGATCCGAATGATAGTTGAGCCAGATATCATACCCGGAACCCGCAAGCCTTTTGGCAATAGCAGCTCCTATTCCTTTGCTGGCGCCAGTTATCAAAACAATCGGCCTTTTTGTCATATAACTTTCCTCAGCTTTAACCACTTTTTAATTTCGCACCACCTCTCAAGATATGATTCAACCACATAACTAAAAATGGCATCTCTTCTATGTTCACTCTCCATTCAATTCTTGTACATTACTTTGCATAACCTTTTCATAAACACTCATGGCCTGCTCCAGATAGTCTCTGGAACCTGAATGTCCACCGCAAGCCACATAAGCCTGACGCAAGGCATAAAGCCCTGCCAAAATATCCGACCAATCCACATACCCCATATGCCCAATGCGCACGATTTTACCTTTTAACTGGTCCTGCCCACCAGCCATGACCACTCCATACTCCTGCGCAGCCACTTTTAAAACCTTTACACCATCAATACCGGGAGGAAGAAGAACAGATGTTAGTCCTAATGTATAATCATCCTTGACTAGCGGTTCAAGACCTATGGCTGTAACCCCTGCTCGAGTCATCTCTGTCAGTGCCTTTTGTTTTTTATAGATATTCTTAAGCCCCTTGAGCTTAAAATATTCCAGACATTCTTTTAGCCCCACGATTAGATTGATAGCCGGGGTAAAATTGGTCTGGTTCTGCAAACATCTTGCTTTTTCTTTAAGCAAATTAAAATAAAAATTTTTCGGGCCAATAGCCTGAACACGGTCCCAAGCCTTTGGGCTTAAGGCAATAAAAGCAAGACCAGGGGGGAGCATAAGGCCTTTTTGCGAACCGGTTAAAAGACAGTCTATGCCCCACTCATCCATTGGACAAGGAGAAATACCCACGGCTGAAATACCGTCCACCACTAAAAGCTTGTCCTTTGCCTGGCAAAGCTCTGCCAGTTCTTTGATGGGATGGAGTACTCCAGTTGAAGTCTCCGAGGCCTGGACCAGAACACCCTGAATATCCGGCCAGCGGGAGAAGGCATTTTCTACCTCTTCCTTCGTTATTGCCTGGCCCCATACAACAGGCAGAGCCACCACCTCCAAGCCATGTGACTGGGCAATATCTGACCAGCGCTGACCAAACTTACCCCCCTCTACCACGAGTACCTTTTCGCCCGGGGCAAACAAGTTAGTCACAGCCGCAACCATGGCTCCAGTGCCAGAAGAACTCAAAGTCAATACGGGCTCACGTGTCCCAAAAAGATAACGCAGCCCAGCTTGGTTTTCTGCCATTATTTTTTTAAATTCATCCTTGCGATGATGAAGCATGTCTCTGGATAGGGCCAGACGAACATTTTCAGGTAGTGGCGTTGGCCCTGGAGTTAACATCCTTAATTTATTCACAACTCACTCCTGTTTGAATTTTAAGTTTCAAGGGACTACTAATCTTCCTATCATCCCAACCTCTTAACTTCATTAACTTTTACTAATGTGCCTCTCCCCAATTTTCACCAACTCCCCAATCCACTACCAGAGGAACCTTCAGTGTATAGACCCCGCTCATTATTTCAGAAAGCCTCTGGCCAGCATCACGTGCATAATCCTTTTCAACTTCCAGAATAAGCTCATCATGGACCTGCAAGATAAGGTAGGCTTTAAGCTTTTGTAAAACTTCATCCTTATCTGCCAATATCATGGCCTTTTTGATAATATCTGCTGCTGAACCCTGGACCACGGTATTAATGGCCATACGACGAGCCTGTCCGGCGACATTGGCATTTCTGGAATTTATTTCCGGAAGCAGCCTTCTTCGACCGGCAATGGTTGTTACATAACCTCTTTTTTCGGCCTCTTCCTGGATATGGTCGTAAAATTTCTGGACCTTTTTTAATTTACTAAAATAAATTTGAATAAACTCCTTGGCCTCGTTTAAGGATATACCCAGTTCGCGGCTCAATTTTTGTGGCCCCATGCCATAGAGAAGTCCAAAATTAATGGTCTTGGCCTTTCTACGTTCTCCGGGGGTCACTTCCTGGACAGGTTTGTCGAAAAGCAGGGCAGCAGTCCGGGAATGGATGTCCTGGCCCAGCTCAAAGGCTTCCAGCAGGGTCTCATCTTCTGACATATGGGCAAGAATGCGCAATTCAATTTGAGAATAATCAGCAGCTACCAGAAGCTTACCCGGAGCAGCTACAAAACATGACCTCATTCTTGGTCCAAACTCGCCGCGAATAGGAATGTTTTGCAGATTGGGATCGCTACTGGACAATCTGCCAGTAGCCGTAGCAAGCTGGTTAAAATGGGTGTGCAGTCTCTGCCTCTCATCTACCTTTTGGGGCAAGGGTTCCAAATAGGTAGAACGAAGCTTTTCCAGAGTTCGATACTTCAGAATCAACTCTATGATCGGATGTTCCCCGACTAAAGACTGTAAAGCAGCAATAGAAGTTGAGGGAGCCCCTTTAGGCGTCTTCCGCCTGGACTTAAGACCTAAATCATGAAACAGAACTTCAGCCAATTGCTGGCTGGAGCGAATATTAAATTTCTTTCCGGCCTGGGCATAAATTTGCTCGGTCAACTTGGCCAACTTGTCCTTAACCTCGGCTAAAAACTCTTTAAAAGCATGGAGGTCAATACGAATACCCTTTTGCTCCATTTTCACCAGAACAGGAACCAGCGGAGTCTCCAATTCCTGCATGAGTTGTTCTAGACTTGCCTGTGCTATTCTCTCCCTCAAGATCTGTCCCATCTTTAGCGTAGCCAACCCCTTGTTCTCCTCACTCACCTCAATTTCCCCGGCAAAAGACTGGTAAAGCCTTTTCCAGCTATAATTCCTCTCTTCGGGGTTTAAAAGATAAGCACTTAAAGATAGATCAAAAAAAGAATTGGTCGGCAAATCAAACCAAATTTTATCCTTTAGCAAAAGATCTTTTAAACTAGGGACAAAAATCTGGGCCCCTTGCAGGCTCGCCACCAATTGGCTTAGTGAACCAGCGCTTTCGCTAAATTCCCACTCCTTGGAATCTACGCCCAAAAACCATCTGTTTTGCTCGAAAAAAAGACCTACCTCCTGATTACGAAAAGTAGTTGAAGGGTTAAGTGGCTGAGGAGTTGAGGAGTTAATAGGAAGCTTTATTGTATTCTCTCGAATCCGGACTCTCGAATCCAGAGACTCGGACATCGCCGCCCCTGGTACTTCCTTAAGTAGGGACTTAAACTCGTATTCTTTTAGATAAGAAATCAAGGCATCGGTATCTATTTGCCCACACTTGAGATCCTTAAGTTCTATCTCCTGACAACAATCGGTTTTCAGCCGTGTCAATTGACGATAACTTAGAAGATCATCTAAATGAGGCTTTAATTTCTCGGCCAACTTTGGCTTTAACTGTTTTAACTGATCATGACCAGCCCGCAACTCTTCCAAAGAAGGGAAGTATTTAAGCAAGGCTAAAGCTGTCTTGGGCCCAACACCAGGCACGCCAGGAATGTTATCCACCTTATCCCCGACTAAGGCCTGGAAATCCGGCCATTGCTCGGGCTTAAGTCCCTGCTGGGTGACAAAGGTTTCCAGGGTGATCAACTTTTCCTTTTTTTGCCCGGGATCCCAAACGAATACATTTTTATCCAGAAGCTGCCATAAATCTTTATCCGAGCCGACTATAACTATTGGATAATCTTGCTTAAATCTATGTGTCAGGCTAGCAATACAATCATCTGCCTCTACACCTTCCAGGACTTTAGTCATCAGCCCCAGGTTTCTTACTCCCTGCAAAAGAGGCTCGATTTGCAGAGCCAGGTTCTCAGGCATCTTCAGCCGATTGGCCTTATAGGGCTCAAAAAGTTCATGCCGAAAGGTAGGGCCCTTGCCATCCAGAAAGAAGCCCAAAAACTTTGGGGTTTCCTCTTTAATAATCTTAAAAAGCATGCGTAAGACAATATAGATGGCATTGGTGGGAAAACCATCAGCGCGCTTTAAATCCGGATAAGCATAAAATGCCCGATATAAAAAAGAACTCCCATCGACCAAAAAAATAGGCTCTCTCGTCAACTTTAACCTGGTTCTGATGCTTTCTACTGTTTTTGGCTTTTGCCTTCTTTTCATTTTTGCTTATTGAATGGTTTATTAGTCTATTGGTGGTAGGAAAAAAGGTTAAGGCGGTTTGTAATCATTGTAGGTTGGTAAATTGTTTGTACTAAATCCCCTCTCAACCTCTCATCAGCTAAGCTTCTCACCCTCTTGCCTTTTTTGCCCTTTTGCCTTTTTGCCTTCTATAGTCTCCCAATCTTTGCCAGATAAATTGCTGGGGATGAGTCCGCTCCAATTTACTTAAAGGAATCTCCGCCCTTGCCATGGACCTATGGCCACCGGCCGGCCCGCAATCACCAAACATCTGTTCGGCCATTTTACCCATATCTCGACGCAAGCCATCCCCTCGAAAAATTACCACGAGTTTGTCCTCGTGTAATCCACTGACCAAATCCCAGGAAACATTGTGAATTCTTAAGAAAAAATCAGCCAAAATAACTAGAATATCAGCAGAGTCGACTGTACCCATGAACACACTTAACCCCTGGCCCAAAATCTTTACCTTTTTAAAGGCCTGGGAAAAGTACTTCAGCCATTCCTTGCGAAACTCCGAGCGGACAATCTTCTGCAAGAGAAGGGGATTGTAGAATTTAGTCAAATACCTAAAAGCACGAATATCCACATCACTAAACGGACGCTCAAAACTCTGGGTATCTGTCTTGATGCCATAAACCAAGGCCGTGGCCAAAAGCTTACCTGGCCTGATTTTTAAATTATACAAATATTCAGTCATTAAGGAGCTATTCGCTCCATACTCCGGCCTGATCTCGTGAAATTCAGCCTGAAGCGACTCATCTTTTAACGGGTGATGATCCAAAACAATTGAAAAATCTATATTCGCAAAATCCGGATGATGATGAGGCTGAGAATCCACCATGGCAAATTTATCATATTGGGCCTTAAGAAGGGGCGTCAACTTTTGTGTGGGAATGCGTAGCAATTTGATCATGGTTAAGTTGTCCGGTCTGGACACTTCATTGACATGAGCAATACCCACTCCCCGTACCCGTCTGGCCATAATGCGCTTCAAAGCCATAGCTGAAGCCAATGCATCAGGGTCAGCATTGATAACAATCAGCCAACGCTGATCTTTTTCAAATAAACCCAATAATTCTTTGATTTTTTGATCTAAGTTGCGAAAGTATGCCATTATTTAAGTGGTGGTATAAGGTTTAAGGATAACTCAACAAACGCTATTTTATCCGCACTGAAATTCCGGCCAGGACAAAATAGACCTGCGCGCACAACCTGGCCAGATTTTGATTAACATCTCCCAAAGCGCGCACAAATCGACGCATCTCTCCGGAAACAGGTATAGGACCAAGACCTATTTCCGAACTAACGAAGATTATCTCCTGTCCCTGCCAGTTTTTTAAAAGAGAGAAAAACTCTTTTATCCCTTCTTCCAATTTTCCCTGTTCAAACAGGGTAAAAAGCCAGAAATCCAGACTATCCACC
This sequence comes from Desulfovulcanus sp., assembly GCF_982781345.1. Classification (NCBI taxonomy): domain Bacteria; kingdom Pseudomonadati; phylum Thermodesulfobacteriota; class Desulfovibrionia; order Desulfovibrionales; family Desulfonauticaceae; genus Desulfovulcanus; species Desulfovulcanus sp. The sequence goes on along the minus strand of NZ_CEYAEZ010000014.1, from coordinate 8,048 downwards.
AAAATGGTGGCCCAATCCTTCTCCCTGGCCTTTAAACAAACACTTAAATCAGATCCAATCTCGTGGACCAAAAGACTAGGATCTCTTTTTAATCTATGATCTTTTATCTGTTTTTTGAACTCAAAATCAAAGCCTTTGCCGGTTACTATAAGTAAATGAGGACTTTTCCCCTTAAGGAGTAGCTCCAGGCCAAAGTCGCTTTTCCCGGACTTATTCCCGCCAAGGATCAAGCTAAACAAGCTCTATCCCCCAAGAATGCATCCAGTCAGTTAACATCTGCTTAGATCTAACAAACTCGGCAAGGCTGAAAACTTCCAGAAGCAAAGTTGTTCCTGCCCTAACCTGCTCTAGAATGCAGCGCAACAATTCTTTTCCTTCCTCATTTAATTTCTCTAATCCATAGTGTTTTTTATCTATCTCCAGCCCATAAACATGTAACAGCCTAACCCTCTCCCATAACGTGGGCAAGTCTAAAAGAGACAGTTGATCATACGCCAGAATATGGCCTAAATCCAGACATACCCCAAGATTTTTAGCACACACCACATCCCAACACCCGGTCAAGTTATTCTCGGCTATATTTTCCACCAACAACTCCTGTCCTCTTGCTTCCCATCTTCTCGCTGTCTCCGCTTCCCCGTTTCCCCGCCTCTCATGCCTACCCGCCCAAAAAGAGGCAAATGCGTCTAAATCTCTTTCATTTTCCGGGGGATGAAGAACAAATTTATCCGGACCTAAAAAGTGCACTTTTTGAAGTAACTTTGTGGTCAAATTAAAAATTTCTTCTGCCCCAAGAGTCCAATCATAGTCCAGAGGCAAATGGACATGAAACTTAAGATTTAACCTTGCAACTTCGGGCGGTATGTCCTGACTTGTGTAGTTTAAACAAGCCGCTGTCTCAAATAAAGTCAGGCCTACTTCTCGAACCTTATCTTTTAAAACCAGACAATTTTCACCGACCGTACCGGGAATGACATATGACGGTGCTGCCAATTGAAAAAATTTCCTGCTCATTTCAGAGAAAATCTCACATCACTAGCTTGATTTCTCTCTTAGAGAGATATAAGTGCCCTTTTTAATTTATATTGTTTACAGGGTATATATTTTGCAAAAAATCATCTAACTTTTCGGCTCCAAGTACCAAACTCAATCCCGCAACGATACGGTGCCTGCTAAAGGTAGGCAAACAAAGATTATGAACAAAATTAGAAATTTCTTTCAACATAATTTTAACCCACTGCATATTTATTGCCGCTTACGCGAGGTAGGCCTTGAGCCGGCTCTGGCCCTACGGGTGAGTCTGGCTTATGAGCGTTATATATACAAATTTATCTTAAAATAAACTCCGTCTTTTTTCTCTTTTCTGCTTATGGGCCTTAGCTACGGTTCTGGTCACCATTTCTTTTGGCAACTCGTTTAAAAAACGCGAGGCCTTGAGTCGCAAGCCCTTGCCGAAAACTTGTCTGGACTTAGCCAAACTGAGAAACAAAAAACTCCTGGCCCGGGTACAGGCGACATAAAGGAGCCTGCGCTCTTCCTGCTCCTCAGTCTTCTCCTCATAACCGCTGTGATCACCAAGCAATAAATCCAAACCAATAAAGGGCATAATCCCATCTTCTAAGCAAGGCAAAAAAACAGCCTCAAACTCTAGCCCCTTGGCTGCATGCATGGTCATCACTCTTACTTTTTGTGCCCTTGTGCGTACTGCATCCAATTCACTTTCCAAGCGAATATAATTTAACAGTCCTGCCCAACCATTATGCTCTGCATAGGCATTTTCCAACTCTTTAAAAGCCCGACTCTGCCAGAATATGCGGTCAAAAGGAGGTATATCCTTAAGATAGGCGGCCATTCCTTTAGGCCCCTGGGCCAAGACCTTTTCCGGGCAATCAAAGACATCTTTATCATCAACAACCCCTAAAACCCGACTCACAGCCCTTAGGATCAACTCCACTCGAGGCTCCTTGTAAAATATTTCCTGCTCGGGCACACAATAGGGTATACCCAGCCTCTTCAAGCTAGCCGTAAGGGACGGGATTAAAGCCTTGAACCGGACCAAAATGGCTATATCCCCTGGAGAAAGTGCCTGCTGTGTCTGCCTCATATCCTGCTCCCAATGGGCAGTTCCACCAATGAGACACTTAATCCTATCACCTATCCAATTTGCTTCCTGGGTGGCTGTAGGGGCCTGAAAAACAAAGATCTGGCCGGCACTTTTTTGATGCGCCTTTAAGGCTGGAGTATCAGGAAATAAAGCCGTGGAAAAATCTAATATTTCTTGGGTTGATCTGTAATTTTGAGATAAATTAATGACCTTAAGATCGGGCCAGATATTCTTTAACTTCTCCTGAATATCAGTGACTGCACCGCGGAAACCATAAATGGATTGTTTTGGATCGCCAATACCAAAAAAACCTTCACCTGCCGGACCCGCCAGTCTTGTAATTATAGACAATTGCAGAGAAGATAAATCCTGGATTTCATCTACCAATACCTGAGTAAAGGGACGGGCATAATTACCTCCCTCAATCTCTTCCAGCCAAAACTCCAGCAAGTCCGCATAATCTACCAAGTTTAGATCCTGTTTCAGGCGCATATAGGCCTGACCATATGCACTATTATATGACTCCCTCTTTTCCCGAGCCAGGTTATATTCCTGCCAGGCTTTTTTTAATTCTGCCCCCTTAAGCTCCGGATTGGCCTGAGAAAATACTTTTTTGGCCTCTTTTTCCTCCAGGATCAGGGGCTCGCTCTGGTGAACCTGCTGCCAATATTCAAATGCCATGGCATGGAGTGTCTCAGCCCTTGGCAGGGTTTCTTTTTCTCCGCGAAGTTTAGCCAGCCTCTCCTGAAGTTCCTTGGCTGCTTTGCGGGTAAAGGTTAAAATTAATATATGTCTTGGGTTTACTCCATCGCCCAGCAACCTGTTCACTCTGCCCATCAAAGTCTGGGTTTTTCCTGTTCCAGGTCCAGCCAGGACAAGAACCGGACCTGGCCCCGCAGATATAGCCTGTTTTTGTTCCGCATTATAGACTAATTCCAGAACTGTTTCATCGTGTTTATCATCTTGTAGAGAATAAATTATTTGCTTTTGCTGCTTGTTCTCTCTTTCTGGTCGAGGGAGATCAACAAAAAAACGTCCGCTTTTAAATTCCTGTTTCTCCTTGGCCGAAAACACAGAAATCTTCCCGTACTGACCATCAAAGCCAGGTTCACGAAAAACCTCATTGTTGCGCATCCTGGAGATGCCCAAGGCCAGTGGGGGAGAAAATCGTTTTAACTCCTCCTCGGGAACCTTTTGCAAGATGGTCAGCTCTGAGCCAAACTTGTGAATCAACTTATAATAAAAGGAACGAACTTTTTTTGTCTTTGGGCCTACGCCCATAAACTCAGCAATAATTTCCGGCAAGGGAATAATGGAGCTAAACCCAGGCTGTCCAGGTGGCTGCACGGGATTTTCCCTGTCGGCAAGACTTAAGACCCGGTTCAAGACCCCCACAGTCAAAGGCTGGCCACACTCAGGACAAATGCCCCCTCTGGCCCTCGTCTGTCTTGGATCCATAACCACCCCACACTTCCTGTGTCCATCCAGGTGGTATTTACCTTCTTCAGGAAAAAACTCCAATGTGCCCAAAAAACGATGGCTTAAGCCTTCCCGACGTAGGGCGTGATAAATCCCATCATAACTAATCTCTCCCTGAAAAATATTTGCCTCCCTGGCCAGGTTCTCCCCGGAATGGGCATCAGAATTGGATATCAAAGTAAAAGAATCCAACTTACTCCACAGCCAATTCATTTCAGGATCAGATGACAAACCTGTCTCCAGGGCAAAAATATAACTGGACAAATCGCCGAAACACTCTTCTATACTGTCAAAACCAGACTTGGAACCAAAAATGGAAAACCAGGGAGTCCAGATATGGGCAGGGACAACAAAGGCCATAGAATCAATTTCCAGGACTATTTCCAGCAGATCACGAGAATCAAGTCCTAAAATAGGCCGACCATCGGATTTTAAATTACCTACCTGAGAAAGCCTTTTATTTAATTCTTCTGCTTTATCCAAACTTGGCACAAAGACCAGGTTATGAACTTTGCGAACCTTGCCTCCACGCTTATAGATAGAGCTAATCTCTGCAGTAAGAATAAACCTTGTCGTGGATTTAAGCTGATTATCAAAACCGGGTATTTCACCTGCCAAATCCGGGTCTTCTTTCAAGTAGAGCAGACCATCCTCACCTTGCTCTAAATGCTCTTTGAGCATGGCCATCCATCCCGGATGAGTAAAGTCCCCGGTACCAATAACATCTATCCCTTTGACTTTCGCCCATGCTGCCAGATTCAAAGGAGTCAACTTTTTGCTCGTAGCTCTGGAAAAACAAGAATGGACGTGAAAATCGGCCAGAAATACTTTCATAGATATAAAAAAACTAAAGTTATAAAGTTAAAAATCCTCCCACCAAAGGTGGAATTCTCCTTAAATTAACGACATTGATTAAGTGCTTGGTGATTTATCAAAGATGACCTAAAATTTCTGACTAAACAGGCCTTAGTCCCTCCGGATTCGCCTGCCTCCAGCTCAATAAAAGCTCCGTTAAGACCAGCCAACCGTTGAGCAATAGCCAACCCCAATCCCGTGCCCTCTTTTTTTGTAGTAAAAAAAGGATCAAAAACTTTTTGTTTTAGATCATGGTTAATTCCAGGCCCATTATCCTTTATTACCAAACGCTCTTCATTACCTTTCCGCTCCCAATAAATCATCACCTTTGGCGCAGGGTTATCTTGCACAGCTTGCAAGGCATTTAAAAGTAGATTTAAAATCACCTGATGTAACTGATTTCTATCCCACTCCCACGTGGCTTGGTCAAGATTTTCGTTTACTTCTATACTCACATGCGGATATTGATTCTGGAGCACGTGGATACATTCTTCTACCACCTCTCCCAGCTTTACATTTTCTTGATGCCCCTGCCTTGGTCTGGCAAAGACAAGAAAATCCTTGAGCAGATTGTCCAATCGGTCAATATCTCGTAAAATTACTTGCGTCAGACGATCTGCATATTCTTTCTCCAAATTTTTTTGTACCAAAAGCTGCAAGCTGGTCTTTATCCCGGCCAAAGGATTTTTCATCTCATGGACCAGGCCAGCGGCCAACTCGCCTACACTGGCCAATTTTTCCATTTGCTGTACCCGTCTTTCCAACTGGCGATACTCGGTAATATCTCTAAAAATAACCAGATAAAGGTTCTCATCTGGCACAGATGTTACGCGAATGCCCAAAATCCGACCGTCTTTTAGCTGGGTCTCTCTCAACTTAGGTCTTCTGTCTCGATTTTCATGCCAGTAAAGAAAAAGCTCCGGGCTTAACTCTTTCAGAGGCCTTTTCAATGCCAGCTTTACATCTTTGACGCCTAAAAATTCCTGTGCCTTTTTGTTAAGGGCAGAAATGTGCCCCTTTTCATTCAAGACCAATAGCCCTGAAAGCATCCAGTCAAAGACCTGCTTTTTCAGACTCTCAGCGTGACCAAGAGCGATCTCTTGCTGTAAAAGCTTGAGAATCAGGTCTTCTTCCTGGTCTTTACCCAGCCTGACAAGAACATTAACTAGAATAATAGCCAGGAAGTGCAGGAAAAGATTATAGGTCAACTCACTTGGCTCATAGATGTCCTGCCCCCAAAACTTGGGATAAACATATTGGGTTAAGGTCAGACAAATAAAAAAAAGACCGATTAGCAGGCTGGCATATAAAGCTACTTTTTGACCTAATGTCCGGCCATATAAAAAAATGATCACCAAAAACAAAAAACCAAAACCGCTCTTTATTCCACCTGTAAGCAGAAGCAAAAATGAAGCCAAGAAAATATCAGAAGCAAGTTGAAGCAAAAAGAAAAAACGTAAGGAAGTGAAATATTTCCAGGTCACCAGGAACAGAACATTCAGTCCAAAACCAAAAACCAGAAAGGTGGTCAGCAATTCCTGCCTGGAGTGGACAAAATAATTCACCGGTTGAATGAGCTCGAGCCAGGCCAGTGAAACTGGGACCAAAATAAGTACCAATAAGGCCAACCTGAGCACACAGACTTTAACTACTATCCTTTCCAGGATAGGGCTCATGGAAAAAATTTTAGTTTCGCCCACAGTCGGTTTTATCACCTTGTAATTTTCTTAAAGTATGCTCCAGGGCCGGCAATATAGTGCCCAAGTTTTCTTGAACAGCCTTAGGACTGCCAGGCAAATTAACAATCAAACTTTCATGAAGCGTACCCACCACTGCCCTGGAAATCATCCCATGCACTGTTTTGGTCAGGGCCGTGCTGATCATGGCTTGTTCAAAACCCGTCAGCCTCTTCTCAATTACTGCAAGAGTCGCCTCAGGAGTGATATCCCTGGGGCCGACTCCTGTACCTCCTGTTGTCATAATAAGATCAATACCCCAAAAAAGGGCCAAATGCGTAAGCAAGGCCTTTAACTCGTAGATCTCATCCGGCAGCACAAACCCATGGGCCATGGAAATGTTTATTTTCTGGGCAACAAGCTTTGCTATAAGGGGACCACTTTTGTCCTCGCGCAAGCCCTGGCTCCCCTTATCACTTAAGGTGATCCAAGCCAGAGAATAACCATGCTTATATACGCAGAGCTCCATTGAACCGTTAAAAGATATGTCTTTGATCACTCTGGCGGCAAAAAGGAGATAATTTTTACCGTCAGGTCCTGGGGCCCATCTTTTATCTATAATCTGAAAGTAGTTCTCTGCCTCCCCCAGATAAAGGCCAACCTTTAACTCCTTAGCCTCACCGAAACAAGTTAGAAGCGGGGTAGAGTGTGAGAGTAGAGGAAAATCTATGGGTTCCTGTGGGTAGACAGCAGTCTCTAAACCCTGAGACTGAAGCTTTGGACCAACTACCTGAAAATAAACAGTTTCCCCTTGTCTTAAGTGAATCTTCTTATCCACACACAAAGTAAGTCTTGCTATCATCGCTCAGTCTCCATCACGCTAGTAACACGGCAATGATCCCGGACAAAAAAATACCATCAAAAGTCCCGGCCCCGCCAATTGACAAAAGCGGAGCCTGGATCGTGTCCAAGGTTTTTCTATCTAACAAGTGCATAATATCAGCGCCAATAAGAGTCCCTAAACTCCCTGCGATGTATGCCACTTGAGGCTCAAGCCCTTTAGGGGCAAAAATCCAGACGCAGAGGACAGTTATCAGAGGAGGAAGCAAAAAAGGAATGCCAATACCCAGTCCAGGGATTGGCTTAGCTAATTTATAAGTAGATAAACAGACTATAATCAAGCTTATGCCTAAGCCTAATGATACTCCTGTTTGGGTTATAAAATAAATGGATAACAAACAGGGGATCAAGCATCCACCAACATTAACGGCAATAATCTGCTTGATCGTGGTCAATTCAAAACCATACACCGGGATACGGTAATGACGCCACATTCCTTTCAAATCAATTGGCTCATAAGGTTTACGAACGATGGTCCTGGAATAAATAGGAATGTTAATGAGACTCCCTACAAGCGTAGCTAGTAAGATAAAAAAAACCTGGCCTCCCGAAAGACCCAACTTTGAAAAGGCCACAGTTATAGCTCCGATCTGTATAAGAACAAAAAGAAAAATTATAACCAGAAAAAAGATTATAAAGACAACTAATAAGAAAGGAAGAAAGAAAAGTGGATTGCGAAACATAACATAACCTACGTTTATAAAAGTTTGGAGTTTAAAAAAATAAATTCTAAACCTATTTCAACATGTTATAAATAACAAAATTTACTTTTTTAAAAAATCCCTCTCTATTAGGACCAATCTAGCTCTACAACTCTAAATACCAGTCTCAATAAATCTACCAAGAAACCTTTGGCAGGTCAAAAATACTTTTAAGAGTCTGTGGCCAAACCACATTTTGACTACCAGATTAGAAATCAGGATTGAAAAAAAATATAAAAAAATGTCCCCGGGATCCGTGAAAATTAACTCAACAACGGTTCCTGTAACAATCCGAGGCTTTTGGAAAACAGCGAAAACTGTCTGACCGAGTTA
>NZ_CEYAEZ010000013.1:0-49630 GCF_982781345.1 Desulfovulcanus sp. | reverse complement strand
TTTGTCTGAAAGCCAACCAGGTTAAAGGCAGTCTTGTCCAGGTTTTCAGCCCTTAGCTGGACCACGGCAAAAGGCTGTTTTCCGGTACGCGGGTCAATAAGCCCCACTGGTTTTAGCGGACCATAAGCCAGAGTCATTTCCCCTCGCGCTGCCATGGCCTCGACAGGCAAACAGCCCTCAAAATGAATTTCCCGCTCAAAATCCTTGGCCGCAACAGTTTTTGCGGACACAAGCTCTTTATAAAACCGGAAGTATTCCTCCTTGGTTAAAGGACAATTCAAATAATCTTTATCGTCCGGCGCATACCGCGCACCCCAAAAAACCTTTTCCATGTTGATGGAATCCGCGCTCACAATAGGTGCTATGGCGTCATAAAAATAAAGATTTTTGCCATCCACCCCTGTTATTTTACTTAACTCCTCAGCCAAAGGATCACTGATTAAAGGCCCGGCAGCAATAATTATGTAGTCGTAGTCTTTAAGCTCCGGATCATCCAGGCTTTGAATTTCCTTAATCTTAACCTGAATACTTTCTCTGGTCTGAATCGCATTGGTAATAAAGGCAGAAAACTTTTTCCTATCCACGGCCAATGCCTTGCCGGCCGGAACCCTGCATGCTCTTGCAGCCTGAAGCGTAATACTATTTAACTGCTCCATCTCATGTTTTAAAAGCCCAATGCCCGTGGTTAGCTCCTCTGATCGCAGAGAATTTGAACAAACCAGCTCGGCCAGAAGGGGGCTTTTGTGGGCCGGAGAAAATTTTTGCGGCTTCATCTCAAAAATGGTACAGGGGATATCAAATCTGGCAAGTTGCCAGGCAAGTTCACATCCGGCCAACCCACCGCCGATAATGGCTATATTTTTATGCATGTGTTACTCCCATATATAATGTTGAATGTTGAATGTTTAATGTTGAATTAAGAGGATAAAAAAATAACGTCGAACAAAAAAATGCTGCAAATAAAGAATCTAAGAACCTATTTTTTCTTATCTCAGGGCATAGCAAAAGCAGTAGATGATGTCTCTCTCACCCTGAATCCAGGTGAGACCCTGGCTTTAGTAGGAGAATCCGGCTGTGGCAAGAGCATGCTTGCCTTGTCAATTTTAAGGCTTGTGCCAACGCCTCCTGGCAAAATTGTCCACGGCAAGATTGAATTTAATGGCCAGGACCTGCTTCTTTTAAGCGAAAAACAAATGCAAAAAATACGGGGAAATAAAATCTCCATGATTTTCCAGGAGCCCATGACCGCACTAAACCCGGTTTTACGCATAGGCGAACAGCTCTGCGAACCCTTGATATACCACCAGGGATTATCCAGGAACCAAGCCAAAGAAAAGGCTCTAAAATTGATGCAGGAGGTGGGCATTCCTGACCCGGAAAGGAGATTTTTTGATTTTCCCCATCAACTAAGTGGAGGGATGCGCCAGAGAATCGTCATTGCCATGGCGCTCTCCTGCTCCCCGAAAATAATTTTGGCCGACGAACCAACAACTGCTTTGGATGTAACCATCCAGGCCCAGATACTGAATCTCTTGCAAAAAATGCAAAAGACCAATAATACGGCTACCGTTTTAATTACGCACGACCTGGGTCTTGTAGCCAGCACATGCCAGCGCGTGAACGTAATGTATGCAGGAAAAATCGTTGAGCAAAGTCCGGTAAAAGAACTCTTTAAGGATCCTTTGCATCCCTATACGCAAGGGTTGCTTGATTCTCTTCCCAGGATTGATAAGGACAAGGAACTGATTCCTATTCGCGGCTCAGTGCCTAATTTGCTTAATCTTCCTCCAGGATGCGCTTTTCATCCCCGGTGTAAATTTAAAAAAACCATTTGTCAGCAAAAAGAACCGCCTTTACTCTCCCACTCTCAGACAAGAAAAGTTAAATGCTGGCTTTATTAATGCGAGACAGGGTAAAATGCTAAAAATTAAGAGTCGAAGAGGTTAATTAGGTTAAAAGGTGAATTGGAATTTCAACCAATTTAACCATTAAAGAGCCTGTGGCCAAACCCTATTTCAAGCGCTGATTGAAAGTCCTGGTTTCTGAAATGCATTACAAACGGCTTGGGTAACCCAATCTTAATGAACCTTGCGGAAAAACAGAGCATCGAGATGAGTGGGCTAAATATTTTGCGATATTGACCATAACTATCGATAATAAAAAGAATATTTGTTTACCCAAAGTATCCCATTATGCTCTGTCCGCAAGCAAACTTTAGATGGGTCCAAGTCTTTGTAGCAGCATGAAAGAAACCAAGACTAGAATAAACCATGGAAATTGAGTTGATATAAAGGTTCGGCCACAGGCTCTAAAACCAATTAACCTATTTAACTATTTAACCAAAAACTCAATGAACTCAACAACTCCATTATTATCCCTTAAAAACATCAGTAAGATATACACGGTAAAAAAAGGCCTTTTAAACAAAAAAAGGCTCGAGTTAAAAGCCGTCAAGGATATTAACCTGGATATCTATCCTGGAGAAACTATTGGTCTTGTTGGTGAATCCGGGTGCGGCAAATCTACCTTGGGCAAGATCATCTGCGGGTTGGAGCGGCCTACACAGGGTCAAATCTTCTGGTATGGCCAGGAACTTTCCTGGCCCCGAAAATTTTCTCCCCGAGATATACAGATGATTTTTCAGGACCCCTTTTCATCACTAAATCCACGGCAAAAAGTAAAAGATATCATTGCCGAGCCTTTAAAAATCAACAAAATAGGTACCCCAAAAGATATCCGGGACAAGGTTCTAGAACTGGCCACTCAAGTGGGACTTTCACCTGAACATCTTAACCGCTATCCCCATGAATTCAGCGGAGGACAAAGACAGAGAATAGCCATAGCCAGGGCCATCAGCCTTAACCCCAGACTGATTGTCTGTGATGAACCGGTCTCTGCCCTTGATGTATCTGTGCAGGCCCAGATACTTAAGCTTTTAAAAAGATTGCAAACAGAGTTCAATTTGACATATTTGTTCATTTCCCACGATCTGGCTGTGGTCAAGTATCTTTGCCAACGCATAGCGGTTATGTATCTCGGAGGACTGGTGGAGATAGCCAGCAAAAAAGAACTCTACTCGTCCCCCAAACATCCTTATACGCAGGCCCTGATCAAGGCTATCCCCATTCCTGACCCTGAAATACAAACCGCCACCATTCCCAATACCAGCACTGACACAAACACTAACACATACTTTGAACTTCCAAGCCCTATAAACCCACCATCAGGATGCAGCTTTCATCCTCGTTGCCCACAAAAAATGGACATTTGTACACACAAAAAACCATCCTGGGCCACGATTTCACCAAATCATAGGGTGCGCTGTTTTTTGTACGAGAAGCCTTGAATGTAAGTGAGACAGTGATATAGTGAAGGAAATCAAAAAACGGCCATGATTTTCTTAAGTTAAAGGAATTTCAGAATTTTTGAAGCTGAATTTCAACACTCGGAATTGACAGGAGTTTCCATGACTTTTGACCGCACTCATAACCCAGAACCCACAACTCAGAGCCGCCCAGAAATCCTGGCTCCGGCAGGGAGTGAAGACTCCTTCCTGGCAGCCATAGCTGCGGGGGCCGATGCCATCTATTGCGGTCTAAAGCACTTTTCCGCACGCATGGAGGCTGAAAATTTCTCCATCAGTCATCTCGCAGGGCTAACAGAGCTGGCCCACACCAGAGGAATCAAAGTCTATGTGGCCTTAAACACGCTGGTCAAGGAAGATGACCTGGACAGCGCTGGCCGCCTTTTGGATCGCTTGAAACAATACGTTCATCCCGATGCCTTGATTATCTCTGACTTGAGCCTTGTTAACCTGGCCCGGCAGGTAGATTATAGAGGAGAAATACATTTATCGACCCTGGGACATCTAAGCTTAAAATCCGGGTTGGCTTTGGCCAAAAACCTGGGAATCTCAAGGGTTGTGTTGCCCAGAGAACTAAACATTGATGAAATTAAAGCTTTGGCTTCTGACTCGCCCATAGACCTGGAAATTTTTGTTCATGGCGCGCTCTGTTACGCTGTTTCCGGCCGGTGTTATTGGAGTAGCTTTTTAGGAGGGAAAAGCGGGCTAAGGGGCAGGTGCGTACAGCCTTGCCGTCGATTATACACCTACAAGGGGATAAGACAAAGATTCTTTTCCTGCCTGGATTTAAGCCTGGATGTCCTGACCAAACCACTATTGTCCATACCGCGTATCAAGTCCTGGAAAATCGAGGGTCGCAAGAAAGGTCCCCATTATGTCTATTATACTGTGTGTGCCTATCAGATTTTGCGCGACCACAAAGATGCACAGATGAAAAAAATGGCCCTGGAACTCCTTGATCAAGCCTTGGGCAGAAACAGAACCCATTATTATTTTCTACCCCAGCGCCCATATAACCCAATAGCCCCGAAAAACCAGAGTGGATCAGGAAAATTTATTGGCAAGGTCCAGGGCCCGGCAGAAAAACCTTTTTTTACGCCCAGAGAAGAACTTATTCCCGGCGATCTTCTGCGAGTTGGTTTTGAAGATGAAAAAGGGCATCACTTGGTCAAAATTAGAAAAAGAATACCCAAAAGAGGAAAATTTCACCTTTCAAAAAAAGTAACAAAAAACACCCCGATCTTTCTTATAGACCGCCAGGAGCCGGAACTAACGTCTAAAATCAAAGCCCTGAAGGAGAAACTTGGAAGCTTGGAGACGGAGAAACGGGGAAGCAAAGTACTTTCTTCTAACTTTAAGCCTCGTATCCCTCACCCAAAAAAGTCGAAGAGCAGGCATGCGACGGCTTCTCTGGACCTGAATATCTTTCGCCAACCAGTTAGGACCGCAAGTAAAGCCCCTCTTGGCTACTGGCTAAGCCTGGATTTTAAAAAAGGCGTGCAATTCAAGGCCATAACAAACAAGTGGTTTGTCCTGCCTCCGGTTATCTGGCCCGGTGAAGAAAAGGCCTGGCAGAAACTCATTGAGCATCTGGTAAAAAAAAGAGCCAGAAATTTTATTTTAAATGCCATCTGGCAAATGGGCTTGTTCCCGAAGAACAAGAAACTCAACTTATGGGCAGGACCTTTTTGTAATACCAGTAATAGCCTGACTATACTCACCCTAAAACAAGTGGGCTTTGCCGGCGCGATCGTCAGCCCCGAACTTGAGAGAGACAGTTTTTTGGCTCTTCCGGAGCATAGTCCTCTGCCACTGGGCATAGTTCTCAAAGGACTTTGGCCCCTGTGTATTTCGCGCACATTTTCAGATGATCTCAAAACCAGAGAGCCATTTACAAGTCCTAAACAAGAAACGGCCTGGGCCATCACCTATGATAAAAACTACTATCTCTTCCCCAACTGGGAGCTAAACCTTTCTGAATACAAAAACATATTATCTCAGGCTGGATACTCTCTGTTTATTTATATCCACGAACCTATCCCACCTAAAATCAAACTCAAAAAACGAGCCGGACTCTGGAATTGGAAACATAAATTACTGTAAGATGTGAGTATTAGTTGTATTTCGCCCAACGTGCAACGAACTTTCTTCTGGCATGATTTATGCTTGAAATATCGTGACCAAACTTAAAATTTCAAATTTAACTGAACAGCCATGTATAAATTTTTATTATCCATTGTTATCCTCTGTCTGGCAGCCTGCTCAACCATTGAGTCAAAAATAGAACAAGATTTTGAGCCTTCACTGGATACCTTGACCTTCTATCAAAGTCCGGTTGTGGAAAGATCTGCCGCACCCATCTATACCATGCCTCCCTTTCCTGCTAAAACCGCATTAAAAGCAGTTTTCTTCCCCTTTTATGTGCGTGAGCAAGTGGAAAAACCAAAGGTTATCGGAGATACCATTGGCTACCTTTTCTGGCAGGCGTGGGTTGGACAGGGAGTATTTCCGGCCATGGTCTATGAGAACAAATTCGGGTATCCCGGCAAAGAAAAGGCAAGGGCTTATGCCATGAAAAAGGGTGCCGATCTTTATGTTCTGGGCCAGTTGAAACATTTCCTTGATGGAGGTTCGCAAGGTAGCTCCAGCCTGGCCATCCAGGTCAACATTTACTCCATCTACTCCAATAAGTTGGTCTGGACCATGGAACACTCAGGCCGGATAGATAACAGGCCAGATGTAGATTTTGTCCTCTTTAAACGAAAAACATGGATGCCGGAGTCACCCCTCTACGTCATCTTAAATGCCCTGGCCTATGATCTGGCAAGGCCAGTAAAAAAATGGGCTGCCGGTCAAGATTTCCGTAAGGGGCTAAAACATCTACGTTATTGACGTAACAGCAAAAAATCATTTAACGATAAATGGATAACTGTGACGCAATTTGTCAGGAGATAAAGGCAAAGGGCTAACGGAATTATTTAGGCCCCAAAAAATTAAAGGCATAGGGAAGACGTAACTAAAAAAAGTGTAAATTCCTGCATCAGGTACAGCACGGGGAAATGCTGGAGGTATAAGAACGTGGAACAAAAGACTCATTTAAAAATCAACCCAATATTATGGGGTCGCCCCATAGAGCTTGCAGACGGTTCAGCCAAGGTTGAGTTAACTGTGACCAAAGAAATGGCTGCCGATGAATATGGTCTTACCCATGGCGGAACTATTTTTGGACTGGCTGATTACGCCGCAATGCTTGCAGTCAATCATCCCAATGTTGTTCTGGCCGGGGCAAAAGTAAAGTTTTTGAAGCCCGTGCAAACAGGTGATGTATTACTGGCCAAGGCCAAAGTAGAGAAAACCGAAGGGAAAAAAATAACTGTTTTTGTACATGTAGAAAAGGACGCAGACCAGGTCTTCTCCGGAGAATTTATTTGTGTTATCCCTAACAAGCATGTTTTGAACAAGTGACAAATGTATTTTCCTACACTTTTCTTAATCCTTTAATGCCGCAAGAAAACTCCTGGCCTGGACTTTGTAGCGACTATCTTTGGATGCCTCTAAAAAAGCCTTCTTCGCCATGGAAAAATTTTCCATCTCCATGGCGCATACTCCCAACATGAAATGAGCAAGTCCATTTTTTGGTTCTATACTTAAAGCATTCTGAAACTCTCTGGCCGCCTCGGCCCATTTACCGTAACTATAATAAACCTTGCCTTTTTCCAGATAGCGTCGGCCTGTGGGTTCTTTTTGTAGGGCAAGGTCCAGGTAATAAATAGCTTTATCCAAACGTCTGGCCAGGGCAAATTCTTTAGCCAGTTCGTCGCACTTCTTGGGCTCGGGAGAGCTTCCATACGCCTTTTCTAAAGCCTTGGCAGCTTTTAATGGAAGATTTAAATATGAATAGATATTGGCCAGTTCCAGCCATTCTTTTGAGGTTGGAGATTTAAGCTTGTAAGCCACCTCAAGGGCGCTAACAGCCTGTGGATAATCTTGCTTCTGAAATGCAGTATAGGCCAGGAGTTTCCAGGACTCACTTGTTGTGGGGTTATGGGCAAGATGCTTTAATATAACGTCCTCGGCTTTCTTGAATTTTTTAAGTTCAAGTAGCACATATACATACAACTCTACCCAATCTTTTTGGACCTTATCAGCAGTCCTGGTAAACAGACGCTCCAGGGGACGAAGCGCCTTATAGTAGTCTTTGGCCTGATACCAGGATAAAGCCGCGTTATAGAGTAATTCCCCGTCAGGTTTGTCTGCCAGGCTAAAAGCCTGTTCAAAAAATTTCCCGGCTTCCCTGTATTTTCCCAATTCATAAGCTGCCTGAGCAAAATTTTGACACAGAGCAAAACAATCGGGGTCAAGGGCAATACCTGTTTTATAGGTATTATAGGCGTTTTGAAAGTCATGGCTCAAATACCATACGTTGCCCAGGAGATAGTAAATCATTGCATGGGGCTTTTTCGGATACTTTTGAACATAATCCAAAAGAAATTTCCTGGCCTGAGCATAGTCTTTTTGCTCTATGGCCTTTTGTGATACGTACAGGGTCTTCTGCACTGCCCAGGGGATTTCTGGACGAGGCCGCCCTGCCCAGGCTGACAGACTAAAAAGCAAAAAACCGGACAGAAAAAACAGAGGTACAGGCAACAAGCGCATCTTTGACCTCACTGAGCAAGATTAAATTGAATAGGCAATCGTATCCAGGTAGGTACAGGCATCCCCTGATATCTGCCAGGCGCAAAGCGCCATTTTTTAACGGCCATGAGGACACTCTGCTCAAACACCCCTTTGGGCCTGGCTTCCTCAATGGTTATTTTTCTCACATAACCGTGTTCATCGACTAGAAACCTGACCACCACTTTTCCGCTGATATTTCTGCGCCGGGCAATAAAGGGATAGATGGGTTTTACCTTATTGATGAGTTTCGGGGCTTGATCTACCTCTCCGAGCTCAAATTCGCCGAGGCCAGAGGGCAACCCTGGTAACGGGTTGGATACCCCAGACGAAAAAATCTCAATATCTGTCTTTAGTTTGGCTTGAAGCGAAAATTGCTTTTCTGGCAAAAGACAGCCTAAATCTGGTTTGATCTGTCCCACTTCTTTTCTTTGAGAGAAAGCAGTCTCCGGCACCTTTTTAGGTAGGTTTGGTTTAGGTACATCACGTTTTTGGAGATGGGACTTTGGCTGCCCCGGTCTATACGTGCTCAAAATAATCGGCTCGGTAAATTCTCTGTTTATTGTTACTAAATCCCTGGAAGACAAATATGGGATGGATAAAAAAACAACTAAATTGAAGACAAAAGCTATAGCAAAACTCAAGAACCATGCTTTACGAGACATAGGTTTATCTATTGGGCTTTTGGGCAGCAATACTGATATTTTTGGCTCCGGCCAAACGGCACGCATCCAAAACCCGAATCACCGTACCGGTCTGGCTGGCCTTATCCGCAACCACAACTACCGAAGCCTCTGGATTTTCTGCCAGAAACCTTTCCACGTGTCCCCGCACCGACCGAATATCCACTGTTTTTCCTGAGATGAAAATCAGTCCATCCTTGGTCACGCCTATAACCATATTAACTTTTTCCTTTGTTATGGCTGACCTGGCTGTGGGTCTTTGCACATCCACCCCGGCCTCTTTGACAAAACTTGTAGTGACCAGGAAAAAAATGAGTAGAATAAAGACCATGTCGATAAGCGGGGCCATATTGATCTCAACAGTCCTGGAGCGTCTGCTGTTTTTGTAACGAAAGCAACTCATATATATCCCCACTGTCCTTCTCAACTAGTCATCATCTCAACCATCAGACTATTGCAAAAGCGCTTAATCCGGGCCTTGAGCTGCTCTGCTCGACGAAGAAGAAAATTACCCATAAACAGCCCGGGGATGGCCACGATCAGACCTATTTGTGTTGTAATCAGAGCTTCTGATATCCCGGACGAGAGTGCTTTGGCATTGCCTGTCCCAAATAATGAAATTACTTCAAAAGAGGCAATCATGCCTGTTACCGTGCCCATAAGCCCAAGCAGAGGAGCTGTCCCCGCAAGAACCAAGATAGTCTTGATATGGCGTTCAATGGTCAAATAATATCTACAAGCCAAGGTATGAAGTAACTTTTGGTCAATTTCCGGATCAAAACTACGCTTGCCTAGAAAATTTTTGATAAGTTGTCCTTGCCATCCTGGAATATCCCTACCTTGTTTCAAACGGACAAAACATTCATTCAGTGGAATTTCTGTGCGACGATAAGTGTAGATTTGCTTTAATTTAACTATAATAAGGGTCCACATCCAAATAGAGAGCCCCAACAAAAGAACTATCACGCACCCGCCAGCATCAAAATAGCTGACAACCTGCTCAAACCAACCTGAGGAAACAAACATAACGAGTTTATTTAATTTCCGGAGCCAAACCGTGGCCTTCACCCTTCATTATACTCACCGTAAGCGTCATGCTTTTTTCCTCCATGTCTGCGACTAATCTATCTACTTTTTGTTCCAGAAAATGATGCATGAGCATGATCGGGATAGCCACAGCCAAGCCTAGCTGGGTAGTGACCAAGGCTTCTGAAATGCCCCCTGACATCATGCGGGGATCGCTTGTGCCGTAGAAAGTTATGACCTGGAAGGTATCGATAATACCAGTTACTGTTCCGAGTAAGCCCATAAGCGGGGCAATGGCCCCCAGAACACTCAAGGTGGGCAGAAAGCGCTCCAACCTGGGGACCTCTTTGATAATTGCTTCATGCAAGGCGTTCTCCAAAACATCCTTGCTCGCCCCAAGATGCGCAAGACCGGCTGCCAGTACCTTGCAAACCGGCACACGGTCATTGGTCGCGCTCAATTCTTTGCATTTGTCCAATAACCCCTGACTGACCAAGGAGTTAAAATTCTGCATAATCTCATCAGTATCGGCCTTGATCCTGGCCAGAAAAAATAATCGCTCCAATACGAGGACGAAGGCGGTTAACCCAACAAGGAGAATGGGCCAGACCAAAAATCCACCGGAGAGAAGCCATTCCTTTATTCCCTTGGAATGACTCAAACGCTCAAGAATCACGCCTCCGGACAAATCAAGGGGCAGAACATCGCTGTTGCCTTCCAAATATTTGCGTATCGCTCTAGCCACTGACCATGAAGTATCGCCGGAGTAAGCTGCCAAAAGCCTCTGTTTTGGATCATAGCGCAAAAACCCAACACTTCCGCCGCTTTCACCAACTTTATTCTGACGGTAGAAAGCTACAATGTCTCCCACGCGCAGGGTTTCACCTCTTATTCTTATACCTTTCGGGCTAATAAACTCTTCTCTTGATTGACGAATCTGACCCGATGCCTTCATGTGAGCAAATAACGATTCAACAAGGGCCCGGACATCCTCAAATGAAGGAAACTGTTTTGCCTCCGACAAACACTCTATTCTTTGGAGATATTGTGGGTATTCAGGAGATATAAGGCTGTTTTGAAAAAGTTTGTTCGCATCCCTGGCTGCCGCGCGCACAATTCCTTCCAGGCTCTTTGCCTCCTGTACCTCTTTTTCCAGTTGCGCACGCTCTTTTTCTTCCTGTTTAAGCAAGGCTTCAAACTGGCCTTTGAGTCGATTAAATTTTTTTTCTTCTCTGAGTACAGCTTTTTTTAATCGGGCCAGCTGCTGCAAAAGTGCGGCTCGCTCTTTCTTGATTATCTCTTTGGTTTCTAGTGTTTCTAGTTTAATCTGGTCGACTTCGTTTTGAACTCGAGCCGTCAGCTCTGGCCATGTCTGATTTTTTCCAAAGCACGGCAAGGTCCAAAAGCATACTATAAGTGAAACAAGGAAAATGGTGTGGTTCATGGCTGAACTCTCCTTAGTGGGAGCTCGACCAGTTCATAGGCCCGTCTGCGTTCAATCATGTCCAGGGCTTTGCTGATTTCTGAATTAAAGGAAGCAGGGAGTTCCCTCCACGTATTGGAAGACCTATCCAAATATCCACATTTTTTTCCATCCAAGGTTAGATAAAAAAGGGCAACGCGACCAACACGCAAAAGATAAACCTGGGTTGACTCGTTGTCCTGCGATAAAACTGCCTCGTTTTTTTCTATTCCCCGGCCATATTCAGCCTCAACCTGCAAAGCTTCCAGTACCCGACGCAATTTCTCGCTTAATTCAAGATGATAGTCGTCAAGGGAATTCTTTAGAAAGGCGAGTCTTTTTTGTCGTTCCTCGGGCAAAAAGCTTAAGTCTGATGCAATGAATTCCTCCAGCCGTTTGACGGTATCGTCCAGATATGGTTCCAAAAAAATGTTTATCTTTTTGGCTTCCTCTCTCTGCCTTTTAAGCTCAGCAATAACCTTTCTTTGCTTTTGAATATAGCCCTCATACTTTTTTTGCTGGTGGGTGTACCATCGCTTTAGATTTTTAAGTTCTAAAATTTCAGAAAGGAGTTTCTCCCGTTCCACAGCCCATGCATCAACTTCACCCTGGACCTTTTGCGCCTCTTTGACAGCTCCTTCCATGGAGTTAATCAATTTTTGCGGTGTCTCTTTGCCTTGGCCTGTAAAAGGAAAGAAAAAAAGAAAAGTGATAAAGAAAACAAGACCTTTTAGCACTTTTAATGCTCCATTTTTGATAGGGGATACTTTTTTGAAATGATTTGAACGACAAATTTAGATACCAAGGACATCTTCCTTGAGCACGTCTACTAAGGTCGCTGCTTTTAGATCTTCAATTTTAAAATATTGAGCTCCAAGTTTTAAAGCAATTTCTTTTGCCAGACCAAAAGTGATGAGACCGGATTTTTCCACATCAATCACTACACTACGAATACGGTTATCGTTTCGGATGATCGTAGCAAGCTCCATTACTTCTTCCAGCGGCTTTCTGCCAGATAGACTCACATTGGCCTTGCCATCAGAAACGAGCACCATAAGAGGATAGGTGTTGGGATCTTTTCTAAGCTGGACATCCAGGACATGGTAACCCACAGCAATGCCTTGGGATAGAGGGGTTTTACCTCCAGTGGGTAGTTCTTCAAGGAGTTTGTACGCGAGTTCAATGCTATTCGTTGGCGGTAGGAGTACTTCTGCCTCCTTGCCTCGGAAGGCCACAAAAGAAACCTTGTCCCGCTTTTGATACGCATCGAGAAGAAGGGAAAGGACAGCGCCCTTGGTTTCGACCATCCTTTTCCCAGCACCCATGGAGCCACTGGCATCCACCACAAAGACGATCAAATTGCCAATACGTTTTTCCCGCACTTTCTGGCGAAGATCGCATTTTTCAATAACAACGCTTACCCCTTCTCTACTTCGCTTAGCCTGATAAGGTGCTGCCGCGCGCAATGTCGCGTCCAGGGCCAGGTCCTGAGGATTTTGATTTAGATTACTTTTCACATAACGGCCCATTTTATGGGTCGTACGAGTGCGGGACCTCCGTCCTGACCCTTTTCTGAACGACCGGTCACGCTTCATTAAAAATGGTTTTGCCCTAAATGGTGCGCCTACAGGAAATATTGTTTCCACTCCTGGGCCGGCAGGAGATTGGTCCTCATGGGAATCATTTTGTTCAGGAGTGGCCTCCTCGGGAGTGTCTGGCATCTTTTGATTTTCGGCACTCCTTTGCTTGTGTTCATGGTGTTCCGTTCTGTCTTCGGATGATTCTTGCTCGTGCTTGCGCTCATGGTCATGTTCATGCCGAGATGGAGGAGGCGAGGGAGAATTAACTCTTCTGCGATGTAAAAGAGTCAATTCGGCAGCTTTTAACACATCATCTTCCAATACATTATCGCGTTCCTGAAGCGCTGCAAGCGCCCGTGCAGTTTTTCTAAGTGTAATATCTGCTCTATGGCCCGCAACAAAGGCCTCCAAACAGAGGCTGGAACAAAGCTGAAGCAGCTTTTGGGACATCCTCACCCGAGGCAAAAGCCGGCGAGCTTTTAGAATGCGCCTAGTCAAATCTTCCTGTTCAGAAAAAAATTTTTTAACAAACAACTCGGGATCCTGATCGAACTGTTCTCTCAGCTGAAGCACACGCATACGCGGTTCAGGCTCGGAAGGAGCGCAAACTTCCACGCTAAGCCCAAAACGGTCCAAAAGCTGTGGTCTGAGTTCTCCTTCCTCCGGATTCATAGTGCCGATGAGAATAAACTCCGACGGATGAACCAGAGATATCCCTTCGCGTTCAACAATATTCATGCCCATGGCCGACGCGTCCAGAATAATATCCACAATATGATCATGAAGCAGATTGACTTCATCGATATAGAGAATACCTCGATGGGCAGCGGCCAAGAGCCCTGGTTCAAAAGCCTTCTTCCCTGACTTAACAGCTTCTTCCAGATTAATGGTTCCCGTTATTCGCTCTTCAGTTGCACCAAGAGGGAGATCCACTAGTTTAATCTTTCTGCGCTTAACAGGCAGTGCTTGGCCTTGTTGGAGCTTTGTCCGACACAAAAAACAAAGCTCTCCATTCGGGTCACACCCAAAAGGACAGTCTGCTACTACCTCGATTTCAGGCAACAAATTTGCCAGTGCGCGCACTGCCGTGGATTTGGCTGTACCCTTTTCACCCCGGATTAGGACCCCTCCAATGGACGGACACACCGCATTCAACAAGAGCGCTTCTTTCATCTGCTCCTGTCCAACAATAGCCGGGAAGGGATAAACAGGCCGCGTTTCCCAGCCAACCCTTACTCCTGAGAAACTCGTATTTGCTGCGTAACTGGTCTTGACTTGCATCTTCGGATGTGTCCAACTCTTTGTTAGCATTGAATAAAAAACCTGGGAAAAGGCCACAAAAATTGAATTATCCACCAAAAATTTGCTGTATCTTTTCAGCTTCAAGACCAATCTTTTGAAAAGGCTTCTTGCGCATGCGGTGGGGCAAAGCCATTTCTGCGGCCTCCCTGATGTCTTCGCGGATTACCTCCTTACGACCACCAAGAGCAGCCAGTGTCTTGGCTGTTTTCATCATGACAATGTCGGCCCGGTGACCGTCCACATTCATTTCTATAGAAGTTTCAGCAATCAAGCGGAGCATGTCATCAGACAAACTGACCCCAGGCAAAATCTTTTTGGCCTGTACAATGCGCTGACTCAACTTTTCTTCTTCTTTACGCCATTTTTCCTGAAAAGCTTCAGGGTTTTCTTCATACTCTGCCCGCAGTTTAACTACTTCCACTCTCTGGTCCACATCCGTGATGCCTTCAACCTGGACACAAAGTCCAAACCGGTCCAGAAGCTGGGGCCTGAGCTCCCCCTCTTCCGGGTTCATGGTACCGATGAGAACAAACTCGGCAGGATGGGAAAAGGAAATTCCTTCCCTCTCTACTGTATTTACCCCCATAGCCGCAGCATCCAGCAGCACATCCACGATATGGTCATCCAGGAGATTGACTTCGTCTACATAAAGAATCCCTCTATGGGCCTGGGCGAGGATGCCGGGTTCAAAGTGCTTTTCTCCCTCTTTAATTGCCTTTTCCAGATCGAGAGTACCCAGGACCCTATCTTCTGTGGAACCAACCGGAAGATCCACTACGCGAATCTTTCTGCGCGTTACAGAAAGCTGTTTTCCCTGGGTCAACTTTTCCGCACATACAGGACAAACTTGCGAAGCTTGACGCGGACAGCACCCAAAAGGACAGTCTGCTACAACCTCGATTTCAGGCAACAAACTTGCCAGTGCGCGCACTGCTGTGGATTTAGCAGTTCCCTTTTCGCCTCGGATAAGCACCCCGCCCAGTTTGGGATTAACAACATTTAAAAGTAGCGCTTTTTTCATCTTTTCCTGGCCTACAATGGCCGAAAAAGGAAATGTTCGATTTGCCTTCATAATAACTTCCTACATTTCTCCTATTAGTCTAACTGCTTTGATCATCCCATTCCTTTCTCCACATCTTCAGGAGAAAAAATATCCACTGCTCCGCCCTGGAAATCACCTTCAACCTCGCCCATGGATTCTTCTAACCAGCCTTCCATTTCCAGGTACGCCTCACGCAGCCCTTGCGATACTTCCGGATCAGCCTTCCATAGTCCCCGACTTTCGGCCTCCAAAAGCCTGCGACCGATTTCTTCTAGGGCCCATGGATTGTTTTCTTTAAAAAACTCCCGGTTTTCTTCATCCAGAACAAATGTTCGGGCTATGTCGTCAAAGATCCAATCATCCACCTCCTGGGTCGTTGACTCCCAACCGTAAACCCGGCCAACTCGTTTGGAAATGTCTCCTGCACCTTTATAGCCGTGCCGTTTCATTCCTTCGATCCATTTGGGATTGAGCAATTTTGTCCTGACCACACGACGAATTTCATCGGCAAGATCACGCACTTCCACCCGTTCCGGTTCTCGCGTATCACCATAATAGACTTTGACTTCTTTCCCGCTGATGTGCCTGGCCGCAGCTGTGATCCCTCCGTGTGTCCCAAAGTAACAACAACACCCGAAAATATCGTGCTCGTCAGAAACGACCTTATTAAAGGTCACATCAACACTTTTAAGACTGCTCATAAATTGGTCATGGGATGCTTGCCCAAAAATTCCTTTTCCATAGGCATAGCCGTTCCAATGGACAAAGATATCTGACAAATCCTTTTCATCCTTCCAGGCAGACGCATATACTGCGAGATTGACTCCGGGCCGATATGTTCCCGGTTTTGAGGAGAAAATTCGCAAGGTAGCCTTTCGCCAGCGATCTTTATCAGACTTAACCTGCTCTTCTGACTCTAATTTTTCCAGAGAGTGCTTGCGTACATAATTCATGTTCAGGGGCTCATCCAGAGAAGCGACCGCATAGATGGCTTCGTCCAACAAATCGATACATTCCGGAAAATTATCCCTGGTGATGCCGGAAACGCGGATGGTCACATCAATCCTGGGCCTGCCCAACTTTTCCAGAGAAATGATCTCGAACCCCTTGACCCTGCCGTCTGAGAGCCAGACAGGGCGTACTCCAAGAAGAGAGAATATCTGCCCCATGCCCTCTCCGTCAGACCACATGATGTCCGTACACATCCAGTAAACAGCCACATTCTCAGGAAACCGGCCTTCTTCACTCATATGTTTATCTATAACTGCAGCAGCCAACTGCTCACCCACACGGTATGCTGCCTTTGTTGGCACCCGCCTGGGGTCGAGGGAATAAAAATTTCTTCCGGTGGGCAGAATATCATCCCTTCCCCTGGTAATCACTCCTGAAGGACCAGCAGGTATATATCTCCCGTCAAACCCATTAAGTAAGGAATCTATTTCTTTGGAGGCCTCAATCCTCTTGTCCAGATCAAGAATCCTGGCCTGAATCTCTGCCAAATGCTTGAGCTCGTGTTCATCTACGAGGCGCTCTCCCAAAAGTTTGCGCACCTCCTTTCCAAAACTCCCATTACCAGATGATTTGAGAGCCTGCTCCACAATAAGCCTGCCATAGGAATCAATCTCTTCCAGAAGTTCACCGTGACTCTTTTGCCACCTGGGACTCACTTCACCGGGTTCATTTAAAAGACTCTGAAGTTCAAGCCCCATAAGTCGGCAAAGAATTTTTCGAACCGACCTTTCCTCATCTGCATCAAAACGCAGGATTAAATAAATAAAGTTGGTCCGCCTCTCACCTTGAGGGATTTCTCCGAAAATGTGCATACCGTCCTGGATCTGGGTATTTCTGATACGACTTAATACTTCATGAGCTTTTCTTACAACTTCATCAAAAGGAGTCTCTTTATCGAGATTAATTTCCTGATCCAGGTTGGTCTGTTTTATCAGATCAATGATCATGTGTTCCAGCGCATGAGCGCGGGTTTTATCGGTAATTTTGGCCTGTTCGTATTCGCTCAAAAAACGTCCAAGCTCTTCCAGTTCTTCATATAATCCGGCCTGACTCATCACGGTCTGCATATGATCCACAAGGGTGGCGTAACTTCTCCTTTTAGCGATGATCCCTTCTGGAGAATTGTCGGAATTATAGATATAGAGGTGGGGCATTTCATGAATGCAAATATCCGGAAAACAGGCTTCAGAAAGACCGGCTCCTTTCCCTGGAAGGAACTCCACATTCCCATGCGTTCCTACATGCACAATTACATCCGCTCCAAAGCACTCTTCCAGATAACGATAGGTGGCCAGATATTGATGTGGAGGGGGAACATCAGGGTCGTGCAAAATTTTGCACACCTGGCCATCACAGCGGGGGCCGGCGCATCCACGTTTGGGTTGCACACAAACGACCGCATTGCCATAAGGGACTCCTGTGACCACAATTTTGCCCTCATGGACCATTGCCGGTGGCACGCCGTTTATTTCCTCTCCTGGGGGCTCTCCCCATGCACTGCTTATTCGCTTACGAACCTTTTCTGGTAAATCTCTCCACCATTTTAAATATTGGTTAAGCGGTACCAGGTCCAGGGCTCCGCCTTTCTTGACGATTTCATTGACAGTGGTCCAGCGAAATTCAGAAATGGCTTTGCGGTCCATGATGGTATTGATGAGTTCCTTGCCGTCTTTTGGGGCAGCCACCGCATAGCCTCGCTTGCGCATTGTTTGCAGGATGCGGGCGACACTTTCCAGCGAATCAAGTTTTGCCGCTCCACCTACTGTGCCTTCTGCTGAAGCGCAGGGATTATTGTGAAGAATAAAGGCTACCTTTCGCTCAGAAACCGGTTTTTGTCTGAGAACCACCCACTTTTTGACTCTTTGGGCCAACCGACGGCAACGTTCCTCAATAGGTACGCGCTCTTCAAGTTCAACTCCGGTTTCACTGTCTTCAGACTTCCCTGCCCCACCAATGATAAGGGGCTCAATCACGCCCTCAAATTCGGGCATTGCCACGCACCAGCTAATGTCGGTCCCAAGTCCTTGCTCGTCATTTTCCCATTCATCGGGCGACTTGTAGCTGGATACAACAGGTTGAAACACAGGAACATTGAGTTTTGTAAGCAGGCTAACACCATCCTCGGCGCTTCCAATATCAGAAGATTTGTCACCTCTCTGTTTTCCCAGAAAAAAAGCCTGAAGTTTTACCATGGCCTGGATGCGGGAATTACCTTCAGGAGTAAAAAAGACCTCCTGGACAACTTGAGCGCTTCCTTTTGCGCCCAGGCCGGGATCTTTCACACTGTAGGAAAAGGCCGGGATAACTCTAAGTCCAAGGTTCTCCAACTCGGTAACAAGAAAATCTTCAACCGCCAGATTGTTATTAACCCAATAATGGCGGGCAAAAAGTAGTCCTACACTAGGCGCGTCTTTTATATTTTTCTTGGCAGCATGTCCTTCATACCACTGCAAATAGTCATCAACCGAAGAAAAGTAAGAAACAGGTGCCAGAGGATGATACAGCCCCTCCCACGGGACTTCTTTAGGCTGCTCTACTGGAATGTCATGCCCCATCACTTCCCTGGCAATATAACAAAACATGTTGGCACAATTTTCTTCGCCTCCCAGGGTGAGGTAATCGTAACAAGTCTGAACTATAGCAGGAGAAACAGTGGACAGGGCCCAATAGGAGGGGTCATGGCTCAGGCAAACAACCGGGATACTTTGGCCAATATCCTTGAGCTCTCTTTCAATGATTTCCCAAAATGATTCTGAAGAACGATACAGCAGGATTACATCTGCTTTCTTGAGTTTACTCAGTGCATCTTCTGGTTTTGATGGGTCTTTTTCCAGGGTGCTGGAAGAAAAAATTTTTAGGTCAAGCCAATCTAAGCTCTTGCTGGCCTGAACAAGCGTAGGAACGTAGCTATTCCAAACAATAGCGGCAATGTTCATAGATTCTCCCATGCATTATACGACTGCAATCCGCTATAGCGGATTGCAGTCGTATATGTTGCCTGGTTAATATTTGAGCCTTACTTCAAAGAAATAGCTTCTGCCACGGCCCTTGTAGTATTCAAAATATTCTTCATCAAAAATATTATCTACAGAAAGTGAGAGTTCCACATTTTCTTCAGGTGTGAAGATTAGTTTTGTGTTCCAGAGCCAGCGCTTTGAGTAAGCTCCATAGACATCAGGAACATCGTTATTATCTTCTCTGGTGTAAATCCTGCCCACATAATTTCCAGCCAGGCTTGCCTTGAACCATTTGTATGCTAATTCACTGCCTAAATTGATGGTTTCAAGAGGTATTTTAGTGAGATGTTGGCCTTCGGCGTCCGGGTTACGTTCATTTTCTTTTACTTCACTGTCGTTATTGGTGTAGTTGGCCCAAAGTTTCAACCAATCAAAAGGAGAGTAGAAACCTTCCAGTTCCCAGCCGTTTATTTCTACTTTTGCTACATTATCTAAATAATAATCATAGCCTTCACTATATCTCAAAATCATATCTTTAAAATCGCTATGAAAAAATGTTACTCCAAGCTTAAGTTTCCGATCAAAGAAATATTGGTCAGCACCTATTTCATAAGTCCAGACAGTTTCAGGCTTAAGATTGGGGTTAAAATGATAAGTATATGATGAATACCATTTACGGTAAAGATCATAAATCGTTGGAGCGCGAAATGCTTTAGCTACAGAAGCGCGAAAGTATGTGTCTTCAAGAGGATTCCAAACCGCTCCAATTTTTGGGCTTATAGCGTGATCTTGAAGCTCATCAAAATTTTTCACATCATCAACAGGACCGGCTTCACCATCAGCTTGCCAAAAATCTAAGCGAAGTCCCCCGTAAAGAGTCAGCTCCTTCAAGACTTTCCACTCATCTTGAACATATAACGCATAAAAAAGGTCTTCTCCTCTTGTAACGTATGTTTTATCCTGCTTGCTGTCTTCATCCCGATAAAATGAAAGATTGTATTCGTCCTGCTTAAAATTATCCGTTTTAAAGTAGAACCCACAAGTAAGGAAATGCTTATCTCCTAAAGGCATGTCTGACTGAAGATCAGCGAGCCAGGTGTCGGTGTCAGCATCAGCTAATTTCCCTGTGGCATTGTCATAAGTCCCAGATACCGGGCTAGTATACCATTTATTATTAAACTGATATCCAATTTTTCCGGTAAACCCCACAGAACCGAAGGTTTCTTTGTATGTTAATGAAACGAGATAACTGTCTTCATTGCCAATGCCTGCAAGATAATTTTTCGACGCAACCGATGCAAATTGACCATCACCTACATCTACATTACCGTCAAAACTTGGATTACCATTGGCATCGGTCAGGTATGTATTTGGTTCATCATAACCGTATTGATGTTGTCCGTATTGAAAATCAAGCGAAATGGTTCCTGTCTCTGTCAAGTCATAAGAGGCCATCAGGTTTATATTCTGTCTCTTGCCCCAGTTATCGCCCTTGTCTCCAACCACCCACTTGGACTTACCTGATGGATCTGTAGTAGGATAGCCCCCGGTAAGGGTACCAGTACCGGAGTAGATTGACATGGTAACGAGAGAGGTTGGATATCCACCGGTCTCCTCCGCTTCATATCCAAGCCTTATCCCAAACTTATCAAACTTATCACCTGCATAGCCACCATAACGATAAGTCTCATCACTTCCTATGCCTCCAAAAATTTCGGCTTCAAGTTTTTGAGGAGTAGTGGTGATGATATTGATTACACCGCCCATGGCATTTCCTCCATAAAGGGCTGAGGCTGGACCGCGAATAATTTCAATACGTTCTACATTTTCCACGCTGATATTATTCCATTTCACATTTCCGTTGTATCCATCATTAATGGGGAGACCATTTAACAAAACCAATGTCCGCTTTTGGTATGGCAAACCACGCATTTGAATACTGGGAAGATTATCACTCAGTCCTTTTTTTCTCTTGAAATATATCCCGGCTTCGTATTTTAAGGCTTCATCAATGGTCTGGATGTGATACTTTTTCATCTCTTCCCTGGTAATCACACTCACGCTTGCAGGAACATTGTCTATTTCCCTTTCTGTCCTGGTCGCAGTGACTACCATCTCTTCCATATCCACAGTTTCGTCTGCTTTCACATCTTCCTGCTGAGCTGCAAACAATGGATTTCCAAGACAAACTACCAAGCAAAACAATAGCAACACCTTAAAAATTTTCATCTTGTCCCTCCATAATCTTAATTTAATAGTCTATTTGTATGATATCAAACCTTGTCTAATTTACATAATATTTACTCAATAGTTAGTACCGGCTATAATATTACGTTATGTCTACAAAAATTTATCTATAATCATTTCTTGTTATTGAACTAACAGGATATAAATAGTTATACCCCTGGTTACTGAAGCTTTCCACATTTACTCCATAAACAGTGCGAATATTATCCTGATTCATAACTTTATCGGGCAGACCGGAACAAAATACAGTCCCGTTTTGCATCATGACCACCCGGTCGGAGAACCGAAGGGCGAGGTTTAGATCATGGATGGCCACTACTATCCCCATGTTTTTTTCTTTGACGATTTGACAAAGAAGTTGCATCACTTCGAGCTGATATTTGAGATCCAGGCTGCTTGTAGGTTCATCCAGAAGCAGATAGCGGGCTTCCTGGACCAAAGCCCTGGCCAGCATGACCTTTTGTTTTTGCCCTCCACTTAAGCAATCAAAATCTTTCGCAGAAAAGGAATCCAGTCCCATTATTTCAAGAATACTGGTTACCTTTTTGAGTTCTTCCCTGGCAGGACGCCAACATAAGTAAGGTCTGCGCCCCATAAGAACTGTATCAAATACTGTCATGGGAAATTTTGGAGGGTATGCCTGGGGAACATAGGCCAGTAGTTTGGCCCTTTCCCTGGAGGACATGTGGAGAAGATCCTGTTTATCAACTGTTATGACCCCTTTGGCAGGCCTTAAAATATTGAGAATACACCTCAACAAGGTGGTTTTGCCCGCGCCATTTGGCCCGATAATAGCTAGAATTTCTCCGGGACGCGCTTCCAGGGAAATATCTTTAAGAATTTCCTGATGCTTATATGAAAATTTTAGATTTTTTACCCGCAACATTAGCAGTATTTCCTGGCCTTTTTCATCAAGAGGTAAAAAAAGAATGGGCCCCCCAGGAAAGAAGTCATGATACCAATTGGGATAACTTGTGGCGGCCAGATGGTTCTGCTCAACGTGTCAGCACCCACCACCAGTATTGCGCCCACAAATCCTGAAGCTGGGATCAAGAAGCGATGGTCACTTCCAATTAGCATGCGCGCGATATGAGGTGCCACCAGCCCAATAAAACCTATAACTCCAGTGAAACAAATGACGCCCGCGGTCATAAGCGCTGTCAGAAAAATGCCTCCCGTCCGTATGGTGGACACATTGACCCCAAGGGCACTGGCTGATTCATCTCCGGTCATCAAAAGATTCAAGTCCCATGCCCTTGCCATCACCAGTGGAATGGGAGGAATGATCATCAGGCAGGCGATACTAATTTCAGCCCATCCCACTTTGGAGAGACTGCCAAAAAACCAGAAGACCATTTCATGCACTTCTTCAATAGTTGCTGTATATTGGACAAAGGAAGTAAGCGAAGAAAAAAGGAACATGATGGCCACGCCAGCCAGGATTAAGGTCTCGGATGTGGTGCTTTTCAAGCGAGCCACCCCATAAATAAGTAAAGATGTGAGCAAGGCAAAACCAAAGGCACTGGCAGCAACTATTTCCCTGGAAAGCCCGTTTGAGAAAACAATACCAATTACGGCTCCAAAGCCTGCTCCTGAAGCTACTCCCAGTGTAAACGGCGAAGCTAAAGGATTTTGCAAAATAGCCTGGGAGACAGTCCCGCCCAAGGCCAGACCCCACCCGGCCAGAAAAGCCATAACGATTCGAGGCAGGCGCAATTTCCAGATGATTACACTTGATACGGTCGATTGCTCAAAAAGAGCTGCGAACACTTCTTGCAAGCCAAGAGCTGAACTACCTACACAGAGACTGACCATGCCCATCAACACGAGCAGAGCCGCCAAAATGCAAAGAAGCAAGGTTCTTTGCCTGATCAGATGCCTATATTGGGCTAATCCATATGAAGCCGGAAGCCTTCTAGAGATACTCATGTCTTCAATTCCCTGTTGGGTAGGCATAAAAACCACGGTATGGCACCTTTAAAAAATCCTCCAAATACTCCCTGTGTATTTCCTGAGGATTTAAGTCTGCTTCAGGGAAAAACCATTTGGCCATGTAAGCGATTCCCACTGCAGCCCTGGGTCCCCCGGCAACGTCTGATGCTAATACATAAACTTTGCCTTCTTGCACTGCACGGATGAATTTCCAGCCGGGACGTTCCATGATATTTTTCTGTATTTTTCGAAATTTTTTCGAATTATCGCATACATAGGCATCCTTTATCGAAGCTATCTTAACGATAACATCCGGATTTTTGCTCAGTACCCATTCAGGACTAACCCTAGAAAACGATGTAGAAAAAGCAGAAGCAATATTACGAGCTCCGGCATAAACACTTAGTTCATACCCGCCAGACTCCGGTCCCATCACCTGATAGTCAGAAAAGCTTTCAACATAGACCTTTGTTCCTGGTGAGTTTTTTCCGCGCAACTTTTCGATATATTCCATTTTTTGAGCATGCCATCGTAAAAACGCTTCTGCTTGCTTTTGCTTCCCTAAAATATCGCCCAGAATTTGCACCTCTCTGGGCAGCGCGCTTATTTTATAAAAATCGAGGCGAAGCACCCGGATTCCCAGCGGCTCCAATTTTTGTTCAGCCTCAACCCCGGGGAAACGCCCGTAACACAAAACCAGATCAGGCCGGAGGGTAGCTATCAATTCGTAATCTGGCTCATTCCAACGTCCAACCACCGGGCGATCCTGAAATTTCGACCACAACCGCGGTTTTTGGTGGATGTAATCGCTGACTCCGACTACAAGATTTTCTGCCTGTAAAATTTGCATAACTTCCAAGGCATTTGCGCTGAGAACAACTACCTTTCGGACAGGCAAGCTGACCTGGATTTCACGGTCCCTGGCATCGATAACGGTTCGTGTTTCCTCAGCAAATCCACCTTTGCAGGCTAAGAGGAAAATTAAAATAAATATAAAATAGTTGGCAGCACGCATAGGGTTTCTCGACTTAAAAAGAGCCTTAAATTTTTTATGAGAGGCTTTGTAGAAGTTGGTACTAAGGATACGGTTCCTAGCGAGCCACAAGAAGGAGCTCCTTTATGTATGCGCATCTCTCCGGGCAGCCCTCACAAAAAAGAAATACCTACCGAGCCATCATAACATTTCAAATAAAGTAATATTATCTGGCTACAACTTTTGTAAAATAGCTCAGCTACGTTTAAAAAATAAAAAAGTCAATATCTTTTATCGTCACTTTACCATATGCGTAACACACAAAGACACTAAAATTCACACGTACTGCAAAAAAAATATGTCTATTTTTTGCTACTCAACAATAACAACATGATTAAAATTGAAAAAAATTGTAAAGTTTTTTGGTCTTAAAAAGATAATTCTAGCATGTTCCAAAGGCGAGGACCTAATAGGGGGGGGGTGAAAAAACTATGCTTGCATATTAACAGGACAATTGACTTCATTGGCTGCTTATTTAAAAATAAGTTAGCATAAAAAAACAAAGACATCGGGACTAGAAGCAAGGGGCTGGTTTCCTAATCAAACAACTTGGACCGGGAACCTAACTGTTTTTAAGAATCAGGTCATAAGCGATCATTGCAAATTATAGCCGCAAAAAAACAAAAAAGTAGCTCAAAAACTGTTGGAGTTCAGTTGTGTTTTCCTACCGATTCTATTAAAAATTGCTGTCCATTTCAAAACAAATAAAATTCGACATCCGATATTTTGCGGAGGTATTTAAAGTGTTTAAGTCTGCTGTTATTTTTAACGAAATCTTTTTGAAACATGATCTTCCCTCCCATCCTGAAAATGCAACAAGACTGCATGCATTTTTAAAAACCCTTCCTTCTTTTAATATTCCCATTCTAGACAGTAAACCAGTGGACATGCAACTTCTCAAGTTGGCCCATGAAGAAAGCTATATCCACGAAGTAGAAAAAAGATGCCAGGGTTTTGAGGGACACCTTGATCCTGACACCTATTACAACGAACACAGCTACTTTGCCGCACTCATGGCCGCAGGTGCAGTGGAAAAAGCAGTGAATCTCTGCTTTAAAGAAAACTTTAATTGTGTTTTATGTGCAGTAAGACCGCCTGGACATCACGCAGAACATGACAGGGCAATGGGTTTCTGTATCTTTAACAATGTAGTTGTAGGAGCGCTAAAAGCCCTTGAACTTGCCTTTAAAAAAGTATTCATCGTCGATTTTGATGCTCACCATGGCAACGGGACTCAGCATATCCTATCTTATAATCCCGATGTATTTTACTTTAGCTCTCACCGGTATCCATTCTATCCAGGAACTGGAAGCGAAAGAGAAAACAACGAACATATCCACAATGTTCCTCTCTCGGCAGGGGCAGGAGATGTGGAGATAAAACAGATTTACGGAGAAATTCTTCCTGGTTTGATAAATAAATTCCAACCAGAAATCCTCCTTGTCTCAACCGGCTTTGATCTGCATAAGGATGATTATCTGGCTGGCATGAAAGTCACAGATGAAGGCGTAAGGTTCATCCTTGAGACTCTTGTTTCGATTGCCAGAGAGAAAACATTGCCCATTATCTTCTCCCTCGAAGGGGGGTATAACCTGGAGGTTCTGGAAAGGAGCGGGGAAATGTTGTTTAAATTAATTAGCTAAAATAATATAGATGGGTTACAGTAAGCACCCATTAAAAATTAGACTAACAGTTAACCAGTTAACAACCTAAAAATTCCATGAATTTTTTGGCTTCTTTCAGGTCAGGATTCAATTCCAGGGCCTTTTTTAAATGCGTTAATGCCTGTTCAATTTTATTTTGGCCAAAATATGCCCGAGCGATATTGTAATGCAAATTTTCATCATTCGGGCTAAGCTCAAGTGCCCGTCCATAATACTCTACTGCCTGTTCAAACATCTTTTGTTTACGCAAATTTATTCCAAACTCATTAAATAAGTGCTTGTGTTTTAGCTCAAAAGCGGCATCTAGCTTGACCAATCGCTTAAAGATGTTGTTGGCCTTTTCTTTGTTACCTCTTTCCAGATAAGTTAGCCCCAAACCAAAATTTGCCCTGATGTTTTCTTCATCAATCTTTAATGCATTCTTATACTCATACTCAGCACTGTAAGTTTCTCCCCGCTTGCGATGTCGCTCAGCCCTGGCAATGGTTTTATTTAGTTCGCACATTTTAGGATAAACTGTTTGCATATAAAACTCTGGCTCAGGAAAAAACTTATCCAGAAACTCTTCTTTGGAAATGATTTTCTTTGAGTTGGAAGGGACTAATTCGACATTAAGAGGCCTGATCTCAATCAGGTCTTCATCAATCTCGGTTGCAAACCAATACTGTTTTTGGATATCCTTTTTCTGAGTGGTTCCAATACCTACTTTTGATACGGTCTGGAGAGAAAATAGCCCCTTGATTTTATTGTCTTTTTCTTTTTCTGTTGTTTTAAGGCTATGGTTACTAACCATGAATCCCTCCCAGGCTCACACTATTTCCTTTATTAACCTTAAATATAAATACGCATTAAATAGATTAATAAATTATGAAGTACAAATTTTGTAAGCCACAAGGATAAAAAGTTGTAATTAAAAGATACAGAACTAGTAAACAAAATATCAGATACATTCAAGTATTTATTAAAATGGACAATGAATATACCAAATGAACAGCGTACTACGCTATTGTCTTGCTGTGTCATTATTGATTACACTATTTTTACCTAAATCATGCGTTCTTTTGCAATTTAAAGTGTGAGATTCGTTCGCCTGTTTTGCTCAAATCTCGCAATAACAATGAGGAGATTGTCCTTGCGAGGGGTGCGAACCAACCCACCCGTGTCAATCTCACCCGTTGGTTGAAAATCGCTTGCTAAAAATCTATCTCCCAAAAAATCTTAGCTATTTTATCTTGACCTTTTTTTTAATTGAAATTAAATGGAGAATTCTCTTAGCGCCTGTAGCTCAGCTGGATAGAGCAACGGCCTTCTAAGCCGTCGGCCCGGGGTTCGAATCCCTGCAGGCGCGCCATTGAAATCAAGGGTTTACCGACTTGCTTCGGTAAACCCTTTTTTGTTTTTGCTACCCTATTGCTACCTCACATCAAGGCGTTCGCCTGCCTTTCCCCTTACCCCCATAGCTTCGTCAATCAAACCAAACATCTCATTATCCTGGATCATAACAGTAGCGCTACCCAGCTGGGGAGCGTTCCTATGGCTTATCCTGCAGGGGTCGCCATAAAAAGAATAAAAAAAGGGGTTAGGTGATTTGACCTAACCCCTTTTTTTATAAAAATCGCTCCTCTTGTCTAATTGCCTCGAAATTGTCTTGTCTAAATATTCTCAAAATTACTTTTCCTAGTCCTCTTTCATAACTATCTACTATTTTATATGCCTTCGGCAATTGCCTGCAGACACGCCATTAAGAATTTTTCCTGTGTTTATAAAATTAGCGGACTAGTTTATAATATTCTTCTTATCGGGCGTATCCTGTACCTGCATCTGTCTAATTTAAGGGCTAGGGATTAAGGGCTACGGGGTAAGGATTTCTTACTTGAACCCCTCTTTTAAAGTTTAACCTCTTGCTTACTTCTTTGTAGACTTCTTCAAAATGCCTACAACCAACATCCGACAAATACTGTAAATCTTTTGCCAAACACAAAAACATATCATGTCTTCAAATCTTCCCAGAACATTTCAATTACCCCACCTTACCCCTTACACCTTAATCCTCTTTAATATTTTCAACCGCAGACCCACGCAGACTAACGCAGACATTTTTGCTCGGCAGACTTTGCCGAACAAAAGCATGACGGCCTTTCAAGCCAGGACAGCAATGTGACCGGCAAGTCACCGAGCGCACTTGTCTGTGTCCTTCTGTGGTTAAAATATAACCTTTCATAAATAGCAAATGCAGTTATCGGATGCACCCTTTGAGCTAAATTTTCCCCTTCTGACATTTTTCAATAATCTTCTTAATCGCTTCTTATAAGTCTTTTTACTTCGAAATCAGGGAGTTAAGAACCTTAAGATTTTCTATATCTTCATGTAAGTCCTTGTCTTTTGGGGTTTCCAGGACCATGGGATGCTCACGGAAACGGGGATCATTTAAGAGAAGCTTAAATCCTTCCAGGCCAATTCGTCCTTCTCCGATATGCTCATGCCTGTCCTTGCGTGAGCCAAGTCCTGTCTTAGAATCATTGAGATGGAAAAAATGTATCCTTTCCAAACCAATATTTCTTTCTAACAAATCAAAGGTCTGGGCATAGGCTCCTGGAGTGCGCAAATCATAACCAGCGGCAAAAATGTGGGCAGTGTCCACACAGATCCCAAGCATTTCCTGAAACTTAGACTCCTCCAGAATAAAGGCCAATTCCTCAAAACTCGCACCCAGGTTCGTTCCCTGTCCGGCTGTTGTTTCCAGAAGGACTATTACTCCTCGCTTTCCTGATAATTCAATGGCCTGGTCAAGATGGCGTACAAACCTTCTTAAGCCTACTTCCACTCCGTCCCCGCCGTGCGACCCCGGATGGGTGATCAAAAAAGGGATGCCAAGAAGCGCGGCTCTTCTCAATTCATCAGCAAACGCATGAATGGATTTTTTAAGTACATTCTTATTTTTTGCGGCCAGGTTAATGAGATAAGATGTGTGCGCGGCAACGGGATACCCGCCCCATTGTTGCCATTCTTCTTTAAATGCCTGAATGGATTCTTCAGTCAAGGAAGGGGAATGCCACTGTCTTTGATTTTTAGAGAATATCTGCAGGGCCCTGCCTCCTACCTTTTGGATGCGTTGTATCGCCTTATATAGTCCGCCGCTGATGGACATGTGAGCGCCTAAATAGGGCACAATATTTCCTCCAAAACTTAAAAACAAACTCGGAGCGAACGCAGAAAGTTGACTAATTACATCCTGGCTACTCCCAGGAAAACCGCATGCAGGCTCACGACCATAACAACAAAAACTTTCCTGGCCAGTCCAGGGGAGAGACCTGGAAATTTTAGATAAATATGCTTCTTTTTGCAGACCCCAAGACAATCTCCGCATAGTGTGCAGGATAAGTTCGGCCTACCCTTTTGCAAATCTTCACCAGTCAAGGCTCCATACCGACATATGCTTGAACATCTGCCGCATTTATTACACCCGGAACCAATCTTTATCCTCCAAGGTGAAATCTTGCCTAAAATATTACCCACCAGCCCCATGGGACAATACGTTGTGCAATGAACCAGTTGTCCCCTTCTAGAGGACACAAAGAGCATGACTCCTACTCCCACAAGTCCGAAAATGGAAGCCGAGATTAAAGCCATCGTCCAGGGGGAGCCCAGAATACGCATTGTCAAAGCTACTACAACAACCAAAACAAGATTGAATACTTGTACCCTTTTGGCCCATCTAGGAAGATGCCGGATTTTTTTGACCCCCCGGCTGGCCACATCATCCCAGGCCCCTATATAACATAGGTGGCTACACCAGGCCGGACCTACCAAAAGAACAGTTATCGTAAAGAGGGTGAGCATAAAAAAGCCAGAACCACGATAAATTGGTGCTGCCAGTATCAAAGCAGGCACTGGTAAATGCAGTTTTCCGGTCATGAGCATTTCCTCTATCCCTAAAAGCCCCAGGAAAAGCTGAAGAAAGAAGACCAGAGAAAACAGGGCCCAGATACGCGGCCTAACCCGAATAGACGCTTTAGGATCAAGCATTTTTCCAGTAATCCAGGCTGCATACAAGGCAAGAAAAAAGATTTCTACCCACCCCATGTTCAAATGAAAACGATCAGCAAGAAGTATAGGAAAACTTGTCTTTGTTCTGGCCAATACAAGAGTCAGGGTTGTGCTCAAAAAAGCTGCACCTTGGGCTGGTCCACTCTCTACTGCTTCTGAGAAGAAAAGTCGTCCTTTTTGGCCAAGGATCAGGAAAAGGGAAAAAACCGTAATCCCAAAGACAGTGAGCATAATCAGTCCAAGCCTGAGCCAAGGAAGCCCAAAAGCCATTCTGAACTGAACAAGCTGGATTCCTGTTTCCAGCCAAATAAAAGCCCCCAAGGTCAAAGCAGCAGCCAAAACATATCTGACCCAACTCTTTTTGGTGAAAAATAAAAGACTAAGGAGAATCCAGGCAATGCAAAGGCCCAGGTCTCCTGCCCTAAGGGCATGGGCCGAAAGCAAGACCAAACTCAAAACCGGGGGAACTAGCCAGAGATGCATTCGATTATCTCCTATTGATAATTTTTAACAATCCCATCTGATTACACCAACTTTTTCAATACCCTATCCTGACCAAAAAGGTCAAAAAGATCGCCAAATCTTTTTACGTGTTGGTAATGCTCCATGTACAGGACCAGTGCTTTACCCAGAACATTTAAAACCTCCTCTTCGGAAAAAATATCTGAAAGTTCGGTCGCCAGTCTTGGGTGTCTACCAAGTTTACCCCCGAGAACGATGCGAAACCCATCCTCACTGGCAATGATGGCCTGAGTTGGGCATATCTTCTGGCATGCCCCACAATAAAGACAATTATTCGTGTCAAATACAAGCCCAGCATTCAAAAGATCAATCGCATCTTCATCACAAGTCTGGGCGCAAAGCCCGCACTTTATGCATAACTCCCTTACAAACTCCGGCTTCCTGGCCCTTATCAGACCAAAATCGGCAATTTGTGGACGGGAACAAGCATTAGGGCAACCAGCCACGCTGATCCTGAATTTTTGATGAGCCTTGACCGGACCATTGATCCAGCCCTTAAGAAACCCCGGCCATCCGCTTTCCAGAACAACCCGTTTTAATTCCGTCTCAAATTCTCCATTCCAGGGCAAGACATTAGGGCAGCTACCTCCACAAAGGCCGTGACATATATCCAAGGAAAAAGAGTCTGTTCGCACGGTACCTCCTTATTTTTTTGCCAACTATTTCTATTCTAACACTTATAATTATCTATATTGATGAAAAATTGAGCACTGCATTGACTTAAGTCAAAATATCATTTTTTTGCCTTCAATTTTCTTTTTTTGACTTGCTTTTTCTTGAATGTTAGTACAAACTAACTCTGCTTTTGTTGATAATCTTAACCAACAAGCTCGCCAACTACGCGAGAAAAATACAAGCGCATCATAAGGAGAGTCAGGACAACTATAGGTATAGGCAATTGATTACACTCTATTGCATAGTTAATGTTTATTTCATTGACACAAATGTTAGTTAGTCATCACAAACAAAGACCATCTTCCCAAAAATCAAAGGGGTTCAACAAAGTGCTAACTATTTTTAAACCTTTAATATGTTCTTAATTTAAACTTTAAATATTTAAAAGGAGGTTGCTTATGTCAGAAGACAGAAGAGAAGAGGGATGCTGTTTGCTATCAAGAAGAAAATTTCTCATGGATGCTGGTGTAGTTGCAGCCAGCGGTGCCTTGGTTAGCGGTGCCTTCCTTTCTCCCAAAGAAGCAGAGGCCGCAAAGACTGAAAACCCGGGCAGCATAGTAAAGATTGGAATAATTCAATGTTCAACTGTTCATCGTGAGGTGGCCTGTGCCTCGTTCGCGTGCTTTAAGGACCTGCACGCAGGCAGAGGGGCGTTTGCACGGTATGCTAAAAATGGTCAAAAGCCCCTCTTGGCTGGATTCATAACCTGTGCGAAATGCCCTACCGCAGTAGGTTTTGAAAAATTCCTCAGGCGTGTCAGGCCGTTAGTTAGCGCGGGGGCAAAGGTGATTCACTTTACGTCCTGCATGTCGCTTATCTGTCCCTGGCTAGACGAGTATTTGGAGATATCAAAAAAAGAATTTCCCGATATTGAATTCGTGGCAGGAACGCACCAGGAGCCCCCGGGACTCACGACTACAGACCTTGAGGAAGGTTTGGCTCGATTAATCACTGCGCCTCGAGAGAACGGGGTAGATATGGTAAAAAAGTTAATGCAAAAGGCCGGGACCAAGTAGACTGAACAATACAGATATGATAAAATTATATTATAGTTTATAATTATTTTGTGAGTCCAAGGACGTTAACTTTATGTTCTTCTCCACCTCATGGCAAAGCACGTAAGGTATCATGGAAGCCTTAACTTGCCCAGAATTCATACGATTAGGAGAAGTACAACGTACTTAGATTAATATTTTAATAAGAGCCATACTTTATCATTCCTTAAGAACGTCCTCCTTTTAATCACCCTTATTGGGCCCTTCTCCAGGAGGACGTTTCTATTTCATCTCCCCAAAACGACAAGTCTTTTCAAGTCTCTCGGCAATAGGTCGTGGTTTACTTAAACTATTAGAAGAACGTAATTGGGATTATATCCGGGGAGTGCGGTGCCTGCAAAAAAATCGTAGAGATTTTACAAAAAACAGGCCCGTTTCAGGAAGTTCATCTCTAAGGAGACAAAGAAAGAAAACCATCCACCTTTGAAGATGAAAGTAGTGAAAGTCGCTGACCGGAAGATACATAGTCTGTCTAAATAAAAATCGGACTGGAAAGACGCAGCGAATCGAGAGACCATTAAAGCAGATCTTGAGAAACAATTGAAAATAAGCACGGTGGTTTCGGTGGCGATGATCGCGGCTATCGTAGTCGGGGAGTATGCTGCAGCCGCTTTGGTGGTCTTTATGATGGCCATCGGCGAATGGCTGGAAAATTTCACGATTGCCCGAGCGGATAATGCTTTGCGGAGTTTGGCCGGTATGGTTCCCGCAACCGTGACTGTCCGACGAAATGATCAGGAGGTAGAATTGCCCATCGAACAAGTCACCATGGACGACATTGTGCTGGTTCGAACCGGGGAACGTATTGGTGTTGACGGAATTGTCGTGACAGGCAGCGGCTCTGTTAACCAGGCGGCCATTACCGGCGAGTCTATGCCCGTTGAGAAGAAAAAAGATGACGAAGTCTTCGCGGGGACCATCAATGAACTGGGGATGCTTGAAGTGCGGCCAACTCGTCTTGGCGAGGACACCACCCTTGGCCAGATCGTTAAGTTGGTGAAAGACGCACAGGCCTCACAGGCGCCGGTGCAACGGTTGGCCAATCGCTATGCCCAGTATCTGGTCCCGCTTACATTCCTTATCGCCTTCTCGGTTTATGCATTTACCCAAGACATTATGCGATCTATCACGGTACTTGTCGTGGTTTGCCCGTGCGCCCTGGTTTTGGCTACCCCCACGGCTATTGTCGCCGCCATCGGCAATGCCGCAAAACAAGGAGTGCTGGTTAAATCGGGGACGACCATCGAACAAATGGGCAAGGTAAATGTAATCGCATTTGACAAGACTGGTACATTAACTCATGGTAAACCAATTGTAAAAGACTTAATCACTCTCAATGGTACAGACACTGACCGCATCTTGGCATTAGCGGCAACAGCCGAACGTTTTAGTGAACACCCTATTGGCCGCGCCATTGTTCAAGCAGCAGAGAAAAGAGCAATCGTTTTAAGCGAGCCGTCAGATTTTACGGTCCTGCCGGGATTCGGAGTCACAGCCCGGGTAGATGAACGTCATGTAATCATTGGCAACCGAGCTCTGCTGGCAGAACAGGGAGTCGCCTGGCCGACCGCTCTTGATGACCTCCTGCAACTCGAAAAACAGGGGCAAACCGTGATCCCCGTAGCGATAGATGGCAAGGTAGAGGGTCTAATTGTTATGGC
This sequence comes from Desulfovulcanus sp., assembly GCF_982781345.1. Taxonomy (NCBI): domain Bacteria; kingdom Pseudomonadati; phylum Thermodesulfobacteriota; class Desulfovibrionia; order Desulfovibrionales; family Desulfonauticaceae; genus Desulfovulcanus; species Desulfovulcanus sp. The sequence continues at coordinate 15,693 of NZ_CEYAEZ010000013.1, read as the reverse complement.
CGATGCCCCCAGGCAGGAGGCAAAAGAGGCCATCGCTGAACTTAAACGGCTGGGAGTCGACCAGGTCATCATGATCACGGGAGACAATCCCCGGACAGCAGAGATGATTGCCCAAGACCTGGGCTTGGATAATTTCTATGCGGAAGTGTTGCCTCAGGACAAGCTCGAGATCATCCGTAAACTTCAGGCGGAGGGCAAGAAGGTAGCCTTTACCGGCGATGGCGTGAATGATGCGCCGGCGCTGGCTGCGGCCGACGTTGGGATTGCAATGGGAGTTGCCGGCACCGACGTGGCTCTTGAGACTGCCGACATTAGCCTGATGCAGGATGAGATTAAACGTGTGCCTTATGTCATCGGCCTGTCACGCAAAGCACTCAAGGTCATCTGACAAAATGTTGCTTTCTCTATGAGTATCAACGTCCTGTCAGTCTTGTTAGGAAGTTTCGGGATCATCGATCCAGTGGCCGGTGCGCTTATGCACGAATTTTCAGCACTGCCGGTCCTTGCGAACTCAGCCCGGTTGATTAATTTTCGCTACCAACGCCAAATATAAGGATTCCCTACAAAATGAAAGAAAATATAAATTAAATAATATGTCGCTTATTCTTATCCGCGCTCCATAAGCTGTTTTATACCAGCAGATTGTAGATCGTAGTCCGTAGAAAAATTTATTGCTACCAGCTACGAACTCACCACTTTTCGAATTCGCCATGGGCCGAATTTACATTAAAGACCCCGGCGATATGAATGAGGTTCACTAAATATTTATAGCTTGTTATTTAACAAAAGGAGACTAAATTTATGAAAGGTCACATTGGAAAAACTGACAGAATTATTAGGGCGCTTGTTGGAGTGGCTATCGCTGCAGCTGGGATCTATTTCAAGAGTTGGTGGGGACTTATTGCCATAGTGCCGTTAACTGTGGCTGCTATTGGCTGGTGCCCAGGTGCTTTAATTGGAATCTCCTGCAAGTCCAAGGACAAAAAAGGGTGCAACTGTTCATGACTTATTGACATTGATCTGTAGTAAGCATTCAGCTATCTGCCACTGGCTTTCATTGAAAACAAAAAAGTCAAATAAAATCCGCATATCTGACGACACAGCGATTCTCGATACCAACATACTTTTACATTGCTGATGCCTGAGTGCTGGCCGCTGAATGCTTACTATATCATAAAAGGAGATTGGTTATGTCAGAAGACAAAAAAAGAACCCTGTCCTGTGCTGTTCTCTAGAATGCTGGTCAACTTGCCCACTATAGAAACAAAGATAGAGGCTAACACTCTTAAATTTTTAAATAAAATTTGAAGTGGGTAATTAAGAGATAGACAATCAAGGTTCTGTTTGCTTTTCTCCAAAGGTTAGGTTATACTAACATTATGTTAACCACAACAACATGGACTCCTCGCCAACGAGAGGTGCTGGCCACTGCCCTTGAAATTCTTGCCCGCGAGGGAAGCAGAGCGCTTACCATGAAACGGGTGGGGCAAAAACTAGGTGTAACCGAAGCTGCCATTTACAGACATTTTGATAGCAAGCATCACCTGCTTGTAGAGCTCTATGCGTATGTCCGGGAGGGTTTGCTGACAAAATTGGCACCGATTCTAGGCAGCGAGATGTCGCCTGTAGACAGAGTCCGTGTCTTTATACGGGACTCCCTCCGCTACTTTTTGACCCACCGAGGGGTGAATCTCATCTTGTTGGCAGAGTCTATTTATCACCATGATGACGAGCTGCGAAAGGCCATGCTCTCGATCTTCACAGCCTACAAGACCCTTGTGGAAACACTTCTTCAGGCAGGCAAGGCCAGCGGCCACTTCTGCAAAGACTTGGACACAGATATTTGCGCCACATGCCTCATCGGGATGATTCAAGGCGCCCTTACTCGACACTTCCTCACCACAGGAGGTCCAGATGCCTTTGATCCGTCAGAAGCTGCAGAGACTATAAGCCGCTGCTTTTTGCGCGGAGTCCTTCCCCCTAAAAATACCTAAGGTGATGAGTAGACGTTTTTTAAAACATTATTCTGGAGAATTTTTATGGTCATTAATGTTTGTCAGTTAACACTTACTAATAGAACACTTACCCATCATATTGAGACCAAACGCCTGTTTTTGCGAGCTTTGTCACTTGTGTTATTAGGCTGTTGGCTGGCCTACGTCCCTATTGCACAGGCCGAAACTTTCCTGACGCTGGAGCAAGCTATTGCTACGGGCTTATCACAAAGCCCTGTGCTCGGCGCCAGCCGCTATGAAATATCTGCAGCGAGCGAGGCCAGCAGGAGCGCAACGGGTCGCCTTTGGCCACAATTAGACGCCTATGCCGGTTACCAGCGACTAAGTGATCCGGCAGCAGTGGTCCCCTTTAAGAATCCGGTTTTTAGCCGAGATCAGTACAGGACGGGCATCAATCTTAAAGTTCCCATCTACCATGGAGGCCGTCTCAGGGGCCTGACCACTATTGCTGACCTAGAGAAAGCCATTGCCAAGACCAATTTCGATTTTAAAGCACAAGACTTGGTGTCCAATGTCACAAATGTTTTCAACTTGATACTTTACTTAAAAGCTCTCCGCCACGCACAGGAAGAAACCCTGGCTGCCCTTCGCAAAACCCGAGATGATACTGCCTTAAAGCTCAAGGTAGGCAGGATAGCCCCAGTGGACCTCATGCAGATAGACACGCAAGTGGCCGCCCAAGAACAGGCATTGATAAAGACCCGGGAAGCGGAGCGTCGAGCCAGGCAATCTCTGGCCATGCTCCTTGGCTGGGAGCCCAGCCGAGAACCTGACGCACAGGGGACTTTGGCCCCTGCACAAATAGACCTTCTGGGCGAAGACGTGGCCCAGCTGATAGAGGATCGGCCGGATGTTCGCAGGGCCAGGAATGAGGTTCGCAAGGCAGAAGCCGCAGTTAAGATCGCCCGGGGAGCGCACCTGCCTTCTTTGGACCTTGTTGGAGATTATGGCCGGAGAGCCGGAAGTGATCTAGAGGGAAACGAAGAGGTGTGGTCTGCCGGGGTGTCATTGACGATTAACCTTTTTAGTGGCGGAACGATATCTAGCCAGGTTCGTGAAGCCAAACAGCGGCTTATGGCTGCCCGAGAAAATTTGCGTGCAACTCGTCTCAGGGCCCAGGCTGAGGTCCTCCAGGCTGTTTCCTCCATCAAAGAAGCTGAACACCGGCTTATCCTTGCCCGGACAGCCAAAAAAACCGCAGCGGAGAGCTATCGTATAGAGGAACTCCGCTACAAAACCGGAGCCGGCACAGTCACCGACGTTCTTCTTGCCCAGGCAGCATGGCTCAAGGCCCAGACCAATGAGCTAGCTGCCATCTATGACCATCAGGCAGCTGCAGTGGCATATAGCCTAGCTACTGGAAAAATCAATGCGTCTTACTCTCGTTGGCGAAAGAATCTACACAAAAAAGTTTTGGAGAGATAGTTATGATTAAAAAAACCCTGGCCATACTCGTGGCCCTGACCTTGATTGCGGGAGCCATTTTGCTTGTCAAACATCGCAAGGCTCAGCTGTCCCAACTCCCCTTGCCACAGCAACCCCTGCTGGCAGTAGAGGTAGCACCGGTTTATCAGGGTAGCCTAGCTGTCAAGGAACGCTACCTTGGAACTATCGAATCCAAACTCTCTGCAAACATCACCCCACGGGTCACTGGTCACCTGGTGGATGTCCGCGCTCGGGAAGGAGACAAGGTCCAAAAAGGAGATCTCCTAGCTCTATTGGACGACCGTCCCCAAAGAAACAGGATTGTCGGACTTAAAGCAGAACTAGAGGCTGCCAGGACCGCTCTAGTCACCCAGACGAGCGTCTATGCCAGAGATAAACAACTTTTTGAGGCCAAGGCTCTAAGCCAGGAAGCCCTTGACCGGTCAAGAGATGCAAAAATCGCTGCCAGGGCCAGGGTCATCAACCTTGAAAGGGCACTGGACACCGCCAGAATAGAACTATCATATACCCGTCTCACCGCACCATTTGACGGCGTGATAACTGCCCGGTTCCAAGAGCCTGGAGACCTTGCACTTCCTGGCAAGCCCATCCTCTCAATGGAGGCCCCGGAAGCCGGATATACTGTTGAGGTTAAGGTCTCCCAGGATGTTTTCCCAAAGCTCCGTGTAGGTGGAGAGGCTATCATCTTAGGCCCACCAGAAAACACGCCTATAAAAGCGACTATCAGTCGCCTGCACCCTGCCATTCGATCCGAGGGGGGTAAATCCGCTATTTTACCCACAGTAGAGATCGACCTTAAAAAGCGCCCTTTTTCCCTATCCACAGGCTCAACAGTAGAGGTTGAACTCGTTACCAGCGAAGTGCAGGGCTGGATCGTCCCGACCCGGACTCTGCTTGAAACGACCGAGGCCTCGTATCTCTTTTTGGTAAGCGGAGAAAATACTATTCGCGTGCTTCCAGTTACCGTGCTTGCTAGAGGTCCAGAGAAGGCCTGTGTAGCTGGGGACATACCAGCGGACGCTCGCGTGGTGGTGGCGGCCGGAGAAAGCAGTTTACTACGGCTTCACCCAGGCCAAAAAGTGCACCCAGTAGCGAGGTAAGGTAAGCAATGAAACACAAAAATTTTGCGGAGTTTGTCCTTTCACGATCCCACCTTGTTGCGTCCCTTGTCCTAATTACAGCGGTCCTGGGGTTGATAGGCTTTAAATACATGCCCCTTAACCTCTTTCCTGACGCCAATTACCCGTCAGTGGTGGTGCTTATCTCACAGCCCGGTGCAGCGGCAGGGGATATGGAGGACAAAGTCACGCGCCCTTTAGAGAAGGTACTCGGCTCTATCAGTCTCGTCCGTAAAGTCCGTTCGGTGAGCCAGGATGAGATGGTCGCGGTTGCTGTGGAATTTGAGTACGAAAAAGGCCTGGACGCTGCAGCAACAGATGTAGCCAATGCAATAAAACGCATCGAGGCCAGTCTTCCTCCGGACATCTTGCCCCCCCAAATCTTTAGGGTGAGTGACGCCACAGTGCCGGTCTTTACCCTGGCCCTGAGGCCCAAGCCAGGCACGCACCTAGACCTGTCAAAGGTCCGCCAGCTTGCAGACAATGAACTGCGTGAGGACTTTCTTCGAATCCCGGAAGTGGGAGATGTCGAGGTCTTTGGAGGTTACGTTCCAGAACTTTTAGTGGAGATCGATGCTCGCCGCCTCCATGCCCATGGTCTTTCCCTGGAACAGGTCATAATGGCTATTCGGTCACAAAATATTAACCTCCCTGACGGGTTAATCCTCCAGGATCACCAGCAGTTCCGACTGAAGACCTCAGGGGAAAAGCTGACCAAGGCCGAAATTGAAGAGATCGTGATCGCAAGCAGTGCCCAAGGCGAGATCTCCCTCAAGGACGTAGCCCGGGTCCGCTCCCATTACCGGGAACGACAATCCCTCTTTCGCGGAAATGGCCATCCTGCCATTGGCGTAAACCTATTGAGATCGGAAGCCGGTCACGTCACCACCACTATTGCTGCTGTGGAAAAGGCCCTGCCAGAAATCGAGGCCAAGTACCCAGAAATTGCATTTGAGATCGCCGACACCCAGAAGGAACTCATAGGGACCAGTATCGACAATATGGTCGATGCCCTGCGCGACTCCGTGATCATGACCGTAGGGGTAATTTTCCTGGTGCTGGCCAGTCTACGACTCTCGCTTCTATCGGCCATATCTATTCCGCTCGCCTGCTGCATGGCCTTTGCCGGGATGTATCTTTTGGGTTACGAGTTGAACATCGTCACCCTTACCGCAATCATTCTCTCGGTTGGTCTCCTGGTGGACGACAGCATCGTGGTCATCGAAAACATCGAACGACACGCAACTACCCTGGGCAAACCCATCCGCAAGGCCGTAGTGGATGGCCTGAACGAGATCGTCCTTGCGGACTGGGCAGGTACCTTCACCACAGTGATCGTCCTCGTGCCCATTATGTTCATCGGAGGCTACGTAGAGAAGATACTTCGGCCGCTCACTACTGTCTTGTCTCTTACCCTCGCGGCCTCCTTTCTCGTATCAGTGACCATTATCCCGCTCCTGGCCCCATATGTAGTTGGCCACTCTTCAAAACGAAATCCTCTCGAACGCCTGGCAACCTTGGTGGACCGCTATACTATTGAGCCCATGAAAGACTTTTTTGCCAAACTCGTCCATGTGGGGCTAAGGCACCGCGTCGTCTTTCTCCTTGGCGGTGTGATCCTTTTGATCCTCAGCATCAGGCAACTCCCCCTGGCAGGCCGGGACCTCATGCCGCCCATGGATACCGGAATCATCAAGATTAACTTTGAAGCCGAGTCCGACGCTTCGCTCTCAGCTACAGAGTCCATAGCAAAACGGTTGGAAGCCATCTTGATGGAGATGCCAGAGGTCCGGCTCATCTCGGTTGCCGTGGGCTCAGAACCCGGCGTCGTCAGCTTTGGTACCGGCCGCATCCCGCAACAGGGCCAGATTACTGCCCATTTCGTGGACCGGTTTCACCGTAAGGAAACGATTTGGGGCTTGGAAGAGAAAATACGTCTAAAGGCAGCGACCATTCCAGGACTCAAGTCCATTGACGTCTACGACTTCGGCGCGACTCCTCTGTCGTCAATAGCAGCTCCGGTGGATGTTATGCTGTCAGGGCCAGACCCGAAAATCCTAGACAGCCTTGCAGATGAGGTGGTCCGTCGTCTGCGAAAAGTCCGGGGTCTGACCACGGTTACCCGCTCCTGGACAGGTGACAGGACAGAAATCGTCCTCAAGGTTGATGAAGCCAGGGCCATCCGCTACGGCCTGGACCCTGTGGAGATCAGCCGCCAAATAGCAACGGCTGTGAACGGCGGCCCAGCCTCGATTCTACGCGTTCCTGGCGAAGACGGCTATCAGATCCGGGTTCGCTACACCCTCCATAGACGGGACAGCCTGATGGACATAAAATCTATACAAATAACAACCAAGACCGGGCCCATCCCCCTTTCCCAAATCGCCACGCTTGCCCGTACCAAAACAAGAACAAAGTTTACACGCCAGGACCTTGAACCCACAGTGGACATCTACGGTTATCGGAGCGTAGCAGCAATCAGTCACATCCAGGCCCAAGTCTCCAAGGCCCTGCAAGGGCTGCCACTCCCTCCTGGCTACCGTCTAAGTCAAGAAGGCGAGATAAAAAAGATGGGAGAATCGGGTCAGCGCCTTGCCAAGGCCTTAAGCGTAGCAGTCATCCTCCTCTTTTTCTCCCTGGCCACGGCCTTCCGCTCGTGGACCAATCCAATCGTAATCATGGGCGCTATCCCCTTGGCTTTGATCGGGGCCGCGTGGGGCCTCCTCTTGACCGGCCGCCACATGTGCATGCCTGCCTCCATGGGTATGATTTTGCTTGCTGGAATCGTGGTGAACAATTCCATACTCTTGATCGACTTCATCGAAAAGGCCAGGGGAAAAGGCATGGCTCTACTTGAGGCCATCGAGCAATCCGTTCGCATGCGTACCCGTCCCATCCTCATGACTGTTGCTTGCACCGTGGTCGGTATGTTGCCTGTGGCGTTAGAACAGGCCCTTGGACTTGAACGCCTTTCCCCGCTGGCCGTGGTGGCCATTGGCGGACTCGTAAGCTCCACCATCCTCACTCTGGTCTATATTCCGATTCTCTATAGCCTCTTGGATGGATTGAGGGAGAAGGTGCTACGAAAATTTCATCTTATAAGAGGTACTCACAGCTCTCATGGCAATGACTAAACTTTAACATCAAGCGTTACCTAATAAAAAATAATGCGGTGTTACTACTATGCATATTTACGAAATCAATAATTTAAAGCATGATCATTACTTCCACCTGGATAGTGCAAGAGAAAATGAACGTAATACGCATAAGGTAATTATTCTTACGGTTATAATGATGGTGGCAGAGATTATAACAGGAAACATTTTTGGATCCATGGCCCTTCTTGCAGATGGCTGGCATATGGGAACTCATGCTGCCGCCTTAGGTATTAGTGCATTTGCCTATGCTTATGCGCGCCAACACGCAAATAATCGGATTTTTACCTTTGGCACTGGAAAAGTTGGAGTCCTAGGTGGCTTTGCCAGTGCTATAGTTCTTGCTCTGGTTGCTCTGATAATGCTTTGGGAGTCTGCTAAACGTTTGATAGCTCCCGTAAGCATTCATTTCGACGAGGCTATTACTGTGGCGTTCGTTGGTTTATTAGTCAATCTGGTTAGCGCCTATTTACTAACAAATCACCATCATAGCCATTCAGGAACGAGCGAACATAGCCATCACCATCATGACCAGAACCTGCGGGCAGCATACCTGCATGTGCTTGCGGATGCCCTAACCTCATTGCTGGCAATCCTTGCTTTGGGAACTGGAAAAATCTTTGGATGGATTTGGATGGACCCTGCTATGGGTATTGTTGGTGCCTTGATTATTACACGCTGGTCCTACGGATTATTACGTGACACAAGCAAAGTATTACTTGATGGAGAAGCTTCTCCAGACATCACAGTAGCAATTCGGAACACCATTGAATCCGATGCAGACAATCGTGTGTCTGATCTACATGTGTGGCGAGTAGGACCGAATCATTTGGCGGCAATAATTACAGTTTTAACCCACAATCCAAGGTCTCCTGAATATTACAAATCTCTTCTTTCTAAGTACCGGGAGCTTTGTCATGTGACTATTGAAGTGTATGGGTTCCCTGGTCCAAGTTGCCTAAGTTCTTCAAAGGATAAAAAAAACGGCTGCGCATAGTGTCTTTTCACGCGCTATGCGCAGCCACATTAGCCAGCATATGATTTAATAAGATTGCCATACCTTTCTCTTCTTCCTATTTTTCTACAATTGTTCACTGCAAAAATTCTTCCCCGAAACATTACCCACCTGGTTCCAATCATTACTTTCCAATACATAATTTCTGAAAATCCTCCATTGACCACACATGTATAAACTAAAATTTTTTTTACCGTAAGAGAAAATAAAATCCTCTATATCCTTCACATAAGCTTAATTCGGTGTTATCTTTATATATAGAATTCAGTCTTAACCGACAAAAACTGAAGTATAATTGATTACCTTTTCTGAATCCAAAAATAAACATTTTGTCCAGTTGACAAGGATATCAAGGGATTGCGCAACACCTTATCTTAATAGGACGACCTTGCAATAACGTTTCATTCAACAAAACAGACACAAAATCCCGCGAATAGACAGACCTAGCATAAACGAAAAAAGGCCCTTTCCCGAAAAAACTAACTACCTAACCTTTACCGCCTGATGCTCGGCACTTAATAACTAGCAAACTTTTCGAAAATGACCAGAAATCACCCCCTACTCTCTTAACTGTAGTCTAATTTGAATTCGAAAAAATACTTTAATGACAGCCGAAATCTAATTCCAAACCCAGCTTAGGATTTTATACCCTCTGAATTCTCACTGCTAGTCAGGCCATATAACTGAAGATAAACCCGAATAACCAAGGGGGAACTACCATGAATAAAGGCCGATACGGAAGAAATGACAAGTTAATCAAAGAACACCGGCATGATGTTTACGAAGAAAAGCGTGGGTCAGAACCTAGTCTATGCACTGAATGTGGTGCCCTCTTCGTAAATGGACGCTGGACATGGAAAAAAACAGGAGAATACACAAACAAAATGACTTGTCCTGCCTGTCGACGGTGTGCTGACAACTATCCTGCCGGCTACATCCAAATAAAAGGAGAATTTTTTGAAGAGCACAGAGACGAAATATTAAACCTTCTTCGCAACGTAGAGGAACTGGAGAAAGGCGAACATCCCCTGGAAAGAATTATGTTAATTACAAACGAAGATGACCATACATTGGTAACGACAACCGGAGTTCATATTGCCCGACGAATCGGTGAAGCTTTGTCTAGATCTTACAAAGGTGATTTTTCGTTTCGATATGGAGAAGGTGAAAAAAGCATAAGGGTCTATTGGCAGCGGTAAGATTCGGATGACCTCTGAGAATATATTGCTAAATCGAGAAAAGGTACTGGCCGCGCATCATCAAGGCCCAAAATAATGTTCGGTCATCAGGATAATCTTCCCAAACAACACTAAAAAAAAGGAGAGTCGTGTAGCGACGGTTAGGCAAAGACTATCATTATCATCCTTAAATTATTCAAACGCGCTATATCGCGTATTTTTAAGAAGGGGATCAGACTATGCAATCACCCTTACAGATCAGTTTTCGTAATTTGGACAGGTCCATGGCAGTCGAAGCAAATGTCCGGGAGAAGGTCGAAAAGTTAGACAAACTTTTTAAGGAAATCATAACTTGTCGGGTCAGTGTCGAAGCCTTGCATAAACACCACAACAAAGGCAATCTCTACCATGTACGGATTTACATCACCGTTCCGGATGGAGAACTGGTCGTCAGCCGGCGACCAGACCTCCATCATGCCCACGAGGATATCTATGTGGCAGTCCGAGATGCTTTCAACGCGGCACGCCGCCAGCTAAGAGATTATTTCAGGCGTCGCAAGGGACATCTTAAAACGCACGAAATGCCTCCTCAAGGAAAAATCTCGCAATTATTTTTGGAGAAAGGTTACGGATGGATTACGACACCTGGCGGCAGACAGATCTTTTTCCACGAGAACAGCGTCTTGAACCACAGCTTCAATGAGTTGGAAATCGGTACAAATGTCCAGTTTCATGAGGAAAAGGGCGATCATGGTCCCCAAGCCAGTACAGTAAGAGTTATGGGCAAATACCAAATCTAGGTCGAAATAGAGAAAGTGAGGAGATGTTCCCATGTTCCATACAATAGCAAAGAAAATAAAACTGCCTAGGCCTCTCTATAATGGCAGGGTCTCTGTTGAACATACTTTACAGCAGAGACGTTCTGTAAGGAACTTCAAAAATGGATCATTGACCCTCGCTGAAGTATCGCAACTGCTGTGGGCTGCACAGGGAATAACAGACCCAGGCGGGTTTAGGACAGCACCTTCTGCAGGAGCCATTTATCCCCTTGAGGTATACATAGCAGTTGGGAGTGTCGAAAATCTGAGCGCTGGCGTTTACAAATATATACCCCTCGAACATCAACTCGTGAAAACTGTGGAAGGCGATATACGTCGTGAGCTCTCAACTGCCGCGCTCAATCAGAGTTGGGTGAAAAATAATGCAGCAGTGTTAGTTTTTTCCGCTGTAGAATATCGAACGACCCAAAAGTACGGACGCAGGGGAATTTGCTACGTGCATATTGAAGTAGGTCACGCTGCACAAAATGTGCTTCTGCAAGCGGAAGCATTAAACCTTGGTGTTGCTGTGGTAGGAGCCTTTAATGATGAAAGCGTGGAAGGCATAATGAAAATGTCAAGGGATGAGCACCCCTTATACCTTATGCCCATCGGCAGAAAATAGCTGGCATTTATCATTCTCTAGGACCCACGCATTATCTGTGGAAGTGGGTGCTGCACCCGGTAGTTGTTCTAGCTCAAAAATTTTTTCCATTTCTCCTCACTCTGAGGGTGCGAAACACCGATGATTCTATTAACAGTAGCGAACGAGATTCTTCGCTTTGCTCAGAATGACGTAATCAAAACAACTAGCGGATGCAGCCTCTAATCAGCAAAATCGGCCCCATGGATTCTGCCAAAAAATCGTCAATGACACATGCAAAAGAGTCTAAAAACTCCCATAAAGGAACTGATCTTTATCCAAGCGGCTGAAATAGAGCTAGAGGGGCTACTCGAAGTTCCTCTAAACCCTAAAGGCCTGGTGCTCTTTGCCCATGGAAGCGGCAGCAGCAGACATAGCAGAAGAAACAACTATGTAGCCAGTATACTCAGAAAGGCCAAAACTGCAACATTGCTTTTTGACCTGCTAACGGATAGGGAGGAAGCGGACAGAACGAGTGTGTTTGATATCGAACTTCTATCTAAAAGACTTATCACTGCTACCGACTCGCTAAAAAGAGACAATCGAGTCTGTAAGCTTCCTTTTGGTTACTTTGGTGCAAGCACTGGAGCAGCCGCTGCACTGAAGGCCTCTACAAAAAACGAATACATTAAAGCTATTGTTTCCAGAGGAGGCAGGCCGGACCTGGCCGAAGAGAGCCTTTCTTTGGTTAATGCCCCTACTTTACTAATTGTAGGAGGTAACGATTTTGGCGTGATTGAGCTTAATGAAAGAGCGTATAATCAACTCGCTTGCGAAAAAGAACTAACGATCGTTCACGGCGCCACCCATCTCTTTGAAGAACCGGGGAAACTGGAAGAAGTAGCTAAACTAGCAAGAGATTGGTTCGTCAAACATCTAAAAGGATATCAAAAATGTTTTACGATAGAAGACAAGCTGGCAAGCGTCTGGCAGAAAAGCTCCTGCGCTATAAAGACGAACAGCCGGTTATTCTAGCTCTCCCAAGAGGCGGAGTACCTGTAGCCTTCGAAGTAGCAATGAAACTACGTGCTCCTCTGGATATCGTAATCGTAAGAAAGCTTGGTGCACCGGGACAGAAAGAGCTGGCCATCGGGGCGTTGGTTGAAGCCAAAAAACCACTGGTCTTCCTCAACAACTATATTATGAACGCCCTCCAGGTGAGTGAGTCCTATCTGGAAGAAGAAATTGCCAATGAAACTGAAGAGATGAAAAGACGCCAAAAAATGTATCGAGGAGAGGAACAACGGACTCAGCTGAAAGACAAGACAATAATTGTCGTTGATGACGGTATTGCAACCGGTGCTTCTATGAGAGCAGCGTTGATGGGGTTAAGGGCTGATGAGCCTAAAAAAATTATCCTTGCTGTCCCTGTGGCGCCACCGGACATAATAGAAGAATTGGAACAACTTGTTGATGAGGTTGTCTGCTTGGAAACACCGGCAGTATTCTTTGCCGTGGGGGAACACTATACTGATTTCTCTCAGACAACGGACGATGAAGTGATTGCTCTTCTTGATGAGGCAAAGGAACAACTTCAAAAATGAGCCCCCTGTAATAAAATCTTAAATTGTAACCGGGAACGAAAACCTTATGAGTCTAATTCTCATTGTTTCTATAATAATTCGCCTGAGCGCAATGTTCTTGTCTTTTGTTATACTGCGCCGCACTAAAGATTGGCGCATCGGATTTATGACCTTAATGTTGGGGTTAATGGCCATGCGTCAAACTTTAACATTGATGAAAGGAGAGGATTCGTGGCGTACACTTGTCACAGGTGACATAGAAGAGCTTCCAGGACTAATTGTTAGCGTAATGGCGCTTTTAGCTATCTTCTTTTTAAAACGTATTTTTATCGAACAGAAGCAGGCAAAAGAGGCTTTGCAGGAAAAAGAGTCCATGGTCCAATCTCTTATTGCCCACGCCCCATATAGTGTCTGGATATGTAATGGTGAGGGGACGATCATTTATATTAACAAGGCAGCAATGGTCCTGTTTGGGGTAAATGACCCTACAAAAATCGTTGGTAAATACAACATCTATCGCGAAAGCACTAAAAACGAAAAACAACTTTTGACTTATTTTGAACGTGCACGGGCCGGCGAGGTTGTCCGCTTCCGCCAGGACCTGGACATCCCAACAACTAAACGCAACTCATCGCGTCAGCAAACCTTTCATTTTTATACGACACTATTCGCTATTCCGAGCAGTGATCCACAGCGCTCCAACATCGTCGTAATCCAGGAAGATTTCACCGAAAAGGTGCGGGCAGATGGGCACATTCAACATCTTCAACGTGTTTTAAAGGCGATCAGGGACATCAATCAATTGATTGTACGTGAGAAGAATCGGCAAAAGCTACTGCAAAGGGCATGTGATATCCTAAATCAGACACGTAACTATAAGCTAGTATGGATCGGGTTAGTTGAAGCAGAAAGTAAAGAAGTTTTGCCCGTGGCCCAGGCTGGCTTTGAGGGGGGCTATCTGCAGTCGGTAAAGATAACCTGGGATGACTCAGAAACGGGCGAAGGGCCAACAGGTACAGCCATCAAGACCAAGGAGCCTGTTATCATGCGGGACATCCCCAATGATCCCCGGTATAAACCATGGCGGGAGGAAGCAATTAAACGCGGCTACGCCTCGTCTGCGGCTATACCTCTGATTTATGAAGAAAGGGTCTATGGTGCTATTAATGTCTATGAAGCCCGTCCCGATGCCTTTGATGAGGAGGAGATGGATCTACTTGTTGAGGTGGCCCTGGATATCGCCTTTGCCCTGCATAATATTGAAATGGAAGAAAAACGAAAACATGCGGAAGAAGTGCTGCGCGAGGCACATGAGGAACTGGAGGCCAAAGTGGCGGAACGAACCAAGGAATTAGCCCTGGCCAATGCTAAACTCAAAGAAATAGACCGCCTCAAGTCTGAATTTCTTGCCACTATGAGCCATGAACTTAGAACCCCTCTAAACTCCATTATTGGTTTTGTAGGCATAATCTTGCAGGGCATAACCGGAAAAATCAACGAAGAGCAAAGGAAACAACTCTCCATGGTCTATTCTTCCGCAAAACATCTTTTGAGCCTGATAAATGATATCCTGGACCTCTCCAGAATTGAATCTGGCAAAATGGAAATCGCGGTAGAACAGGTTAAGATAGAGGATATTATCTCTCAGGTCGCTCAAACATTGTCCCCTATAATTTCCGAAAAAGGCTTACAACTTAACACAAAAATACCGGACGAAATACCGGAAATCTACAGCGACAAAAAGAAAATTTTTCAGGTTCTTCTGAATTTGGTCAACAACGCAATAAAATTTACAGAACAAGGAGAGATAAGAATTGAGTGTGAAGCTGATGAAGCAAATATGAAAGTAAACGTTTCAGACACAGGTATTGGAATCAAAAAAGAGAATATGAACCATCTTTTCGAGTCCTTTCGTCAAATCGACGGTACTGCGCAGCGTAGGTATCAAGGTGCTGGTCTGGGACTTTATCTTTGCAAAAAGTTAGTAACGTTAATGGGCGGAAGGATTTGGGCAGAAAGTGAATATGGAAAAGGTTCCAAATTCACCTTTACTCTGCCTCTCAGGCTCGAAAAAGGTGAGTAGTTATGAAAAAGAAAAAAAGGATATTGATAGTAGAGGATAACGAACAGAATCTGTACTTGGCAACTTTTCTTTTGGAACAAAGTGGTTATGAGGTCATCGCCGCTCAAAACGGATTGGAGGCAATAGATAAAACCTTAACGGAAAAACCGGATTTGATACTCATGGACATCCAACTCCCCGAGATAAATGGTTATGAGGCCACAAAACGGATAAAGAGCATGAGCGAAATCCATCATATTCCCATCGTCGCGCTTACTTCTTATGCCATGGTAGGAGATAGAGAAAAAGCGCTTGCTATTGGCTGCGTGGGCTATATTGAAAAACCATTTGACCCAGAGACATTCGTGTCTGAAATTGAAAAATACCTTTGATACACATGGCTATATACCCAGACCTCCTTTTTCAGAAACAGCGTTACCAGATATTCATTTGAAGCTCCGAAAATTCTTAACACTCTCTTCTTCACCGTCCTCTCTGCAAAAACGACTCTAACCAGAGGAAACATGCACAGAAGCACTTATGATGTTAGGAACGTTATTGGATGGAAGTTTGGGCGAAAAGTGAACATGGAAAAGCTTCCAAAATTACCTTTACCTTGCCTCTCAGACTCGAAAACAGAGAATAATTACTGAAAGAATTGGTTGACAATCGTGTCTGAAATTGAAAAATTGTTATTTGATGAAATGCCTCCCCCAAAGG